>JBCCJE010000069.1:0-12057 GCA_039027925.1 Bacteroidota bacterium | reverse complement strand
TGACGAAATAACGTAGTGATACTTATGAAACGTAATCAACAAAACGTGTTCAATGCAATTGAATCAGAATAATTTGAGATGGCAAAGCCTATTCAAACATGACCACCTTCCTAGAAGGTGGTTTTAATACAGTTAATAAAATAACCCCGAATAGGTAAGATAGCCCAAGGCAATTAACTGCCTTGGAATGGAAAACCATTGTAAGTCCTTGCAAAACAAAAGTTGGGGACTACATACGGAACTTGGGCTAAGTTTTCGATCAACAAACCGATCTTTAGTTCTTGTGTTTCGAGTTCCCACTTTTTAGTCATTTATTAAAAATCACCCGCCGTAAAAAATACCCTAGAAACTTGCTTTTCTTTTAAACCCAACTCACATAGCGATTGTATATCTTAACGTACTACGTAAATTTTAAAAAAAGCAAAATGGCAAAAATTTCAATTAATATAAAAGAAGGGAAAGTTGATAAGATCAGCGATGTGATTATTGGTATTGATTTGGGCACCACCAACAGCTTGGTTGCCTATATCAAAGATGGCAACGCAACGGCAGTAAAAGATAAAGATGGCAAAAGTACGTTGGTGCCTTCCATCGTTCACTTTGACAGTACGGGCGGAATCGTAGTGGGGGAAGAGGCTAAAGAAAAATTGGTGAGTGATCCCGCTAACACCATTTACTCCGTCAAGCGATTGATGGGAAAATCCTATCGTGACGTCGAAAATTTTGAGCAGTATTTTGGGTATAAAATTATTGACGAAGACACCGAAAGTCTGGTTAAAATCAGGGTGCAAGATAAATTCTACACCCCCATTGAGCTAAGCGCAGAAATTCTTAAAGCCCTCAAACACCGTATCGAAAAGGATTTAGGCGAAAAAGTAAACCGAGCAGTTATTACCGTTCCGGCTTACTTCAATGATGCCCAAAGACAGGCAACTAGGAATGCGGGGAAGCTGGCAGGTTTGGATGTACTGCGAATTGTCAATGAGCCTACCGCAGCTAGTTTGGCCTACGGAATCGGACTTAATCCCGACGATGCGCAGACTATCGCTGTTTATGATCTTGGCGGTGGTACTTTTGATATTTCCATATTACAAATCCAAAATGGCATCTTCGAAGTGCTATCCACCAATGGAGATACTTTCCTCGGCGGTGATGATTTTGACAGGGCCATCGTGGACTACTGGGCGAGAGAAAATCAAATTGAAAGTTCATTGTTACAAAATAACAAAGCTCTTGCACAAGCAATCAGATTAGCAGCCGAGGAAGCTAAAAAAACGCTGAGTACTCAGTCAACATTCTCGACTACCCTTCAAGATTATACTTTACAGATTTCCAAAGCTCAGTTCGAAAAATTGATCCACCCCCTCGTGGACAAAACTATTAATAGCTGCAAAAATGCGCTACGAGATGCTAAATTGGAAACTGCCCAAATTGACCACGTGGTCATGGTGGGGGGATCTACACGAGTACCGTTGGTACAAAATTCTATTGCTAATTTTTTTGGAAAATCATTGTTTAATGATTTGAATCCCGATGAGGTGGTCGCACTCGGTGCTGCCATTCAGGCGGATGTTCTGGCTGGCAATCAAAAAAATGTACTGCTGCTTGATGTGACGCCACTTTCGTTGGGTATCGAGACGGTGGGTGGCTTGATGGATACCATCATTCCCAGAAATTCGAAAGTGCCCACCAAGGCAGGTCGCCAATACACCACTTCCGTTGATGGACAGAAAAATCTTAAAGTAGCCGTTTATCAAGGGGAAAGAGACTTAGTAGCTGATAATCGAAAACTCGGAGAGTTTATCCTCAAAGGGATTCCTCCGATGCCTGCGGGGATTCCCAAAATTGAAATACAATTTATTTTGAACGCAGATGGGATTTTAAAAGTAAAAGCCAAGGAACTCCGATCCAACGTAGAAACCGAAATCGAAATTAAATCGCAGTACGGATTATCGGAAGAAGAAATGGCGCAAATGCTGCTAGACTCCATCAAACACGCTCAATCCGACATGGATGTAAGAGCATTACTAGAAGCCAGAAACGAAGCCAACAACATCCTGCTTTCGGCGGATAAATTTTTAAAACAAAATGAAAATATTTTGAGCGATGAAGAAAAAACAAAAACGATTGAACTCGTGACATTGCTCAAAAATGCAGTAGCAGGAGACAGTAAAGACAACATTAACAAAGCGATGGATGACTTAAATACTTTCACTACTCCCCTCGCCCACCGAGCGATGGATGTGAATATTCAAAATGCGATGAAAGGGAAACAGATGTAGTTTTTTTCAAAAAAAATAATTGAACGGTAGGAAAGCACTAGAAAGGTAGTCTTCAAACAATACTAATTTCTCGCTTAGTAAATGGATTCAACCCCACTCCCTCTACGTCGGCTTCGGCCTCTATTCGGTAGGAAGAGTTCACTCCGTTGATCCACTTTGCCGTTTTCGCTAATCCAGCAGCGAAGATGTTTTTATCACCTAGTTCGTCCATCTCGGATTTGACAATTTTGAAAGGAAGGGAAAAATCAATTTCCACCGTCTCGTTGGCAGGAATGAGGAATGGTTGGTCTAGTTGTATTTCGCCTAATTGATATTCATCGGTGAGTTTGTTTTTTCTCCGACCTCTAGTATATTTTTCGATGATGACGATTTTGATGGTGCGTACTTTTTGCTCGGTCATACTGAAAAATCGAACCTTACCCGTGACGCTTTCGTTGGCTTCGTAAACTTCCTCGGGTACAATCAATTCCATTTTAGCTCCTTCTATGCCTAACCATTTTTTTACTTTTCCAAACATAATTTGATTTTTAAAAGGCGCAAAGATTTTTATTTGTATCGTTTTGTGATTGCCACGAAGGCGCGAAGACACAAAGTTTTTTTTTGAAAAAGATAAGACTTAATGACTTAGTGGCTTGGTGACTTCGCAGCTGTTCTTTTTTTCACAAAAGCACTAAATTTTATAATTTTTTGTAATTACCTAGCCCCATGCTTTGAGAACTTCGCGGGACAGCAAATAGGTAAAGCAAAAGTTCTTAAAGCCAACGAAAGTTCCATAATTTGGCTTTAAGAACGCTTGCATTTCCACTTTCCCATCTCACGGAGTTCTCAAAGCGTGTGGCTAAGTAGTTACAATTTTTTTTAGAAAAAACTTTGTGACTTCGCGCCTTCGTGGCAAAACAACATCCTTGGTCAATTAAGATTTTGTGACTTCATAACAAAAAAGTAAAGTAAATGAAATCTTTCCAAAATCTAATTTTTTTCTATCAAATTAAACTTATCACAGACCACTCCTCACTCATCCCCCCTCCTACTGCAAAATAACTTTTTTAACCACTCGATTCGTTTCTGTTTGGATTTGTAACAAATAAACTCCATCTGGAAATTCTGATAAGTCGAAATCAAAAGTACCGTTGGAATAATCTATCCTTTCCGTTTTTAGGGTTCTTCCATCTAGCGCAGATAGTCTGAATGTGGTAGATGTATTTCGTGGGCTTTGCATTTTTAGAAATACTTTTCCCGTCGTTGGATTTGGAAAAAGGCTTACGTCGAATGTTTCTACAACGGAGTTGACGGCAGTCGTCGGATCTCCAAAAACAGCCGAAGTGAAATCATTACAGGTGTTTTCCCCCAAGACTGAATTAGCACACGCCCTATTGGTAATAGCATGAAAATTTCCAAAAATCTTCACATCGTCCACGTACCAACCATCCACGGCATCTTGACTATTAGAGGTATAGCGAAATCGAATTAACACTTCCTCCCCTTGGTATTCACTCAAATCCACAACGGAATTAATGTAGCCTTGGCTATTGCCCGTGAAGCCAAAATCACCCGAAAGGATGGAATTGAGTATCAAATTGTTGTAGCCATTTTGTACAAAATTAGACCTGAGATCATTCCAAGATACACCGCCATCGGTAGAGATTTCTACTACCCCTCCATCCCGATTTGTTTCGGTATCGTACCGGTGCCAAAAAGAAAGCGATGGATGCTCCCCATCAAGTATGTAGGAATCAACGGTAGTAATTCTTCTGTCGGAAATTTCTTCGGTACTTGCTGCTACCCATCCATTCGTCTCTTGATACCCCCTGTCAGTTAGCATCCAAAGGTCGTTCCCTTGATCGGCGGTGAGTGACCATTGCCCAATTCCGTTTTCTATATCATCTTCAAAAACGATGTAAGAAAAAGGCGTCTCTGCCACCACGACATCGTAGGTACACGTGATGACTTCACCCGTAGGCACATCTCCCAAATTGATGGATAAAATATTATTGTCCAAAGTATTATTTCCGCAGCTCACTGAGTTGAGGTCTAGCTCTACACCGTCGGGTAAAGAGTCCGTGATAACTAAATCAAACAAAGTATCAGGCGAGTCATTTTTGATCTCCAAGGTGTACGTTAAGGTTTCTCCAGCCATGATTTCCGCAGAGGCAGTTTTAGCTATCTTTAATCTGAACTGACAATCCAACGGCAGATCGAAGGCTTCCACCCCGTTGGGTTGGGCACTGAATCCTAGACCCCGTCGGGCAAATGTTTCCCAGATAAGACAATAATTTTCACCATCATTATTGACCGAATCAGCCATCAAGATGGCATCCCGCGAATCTATAAAAGTAGGGCTACACGGTTGGAATTTTAAACCATCCAAAACCAACTGCATGGCAATGTTATTTCCTCCCGTTCCAAAAGTCAAATCATCATCAAAACCATATTTGTCCACAAGATTCCAGTACATATCCCAAGTAGTTACCGCCCAAATAGAACCTCTGCCGTGCACCCCGAACTGATCCCCCAAATCACCGTAGGTATGAGGATCAATGGACATATCCCGACTGTAGGGAAATTCTCTAATCCCAATACTATCGGTAGCCTGATTGGTCAGGTAAGTACCGATACCACGGGGTTGTTCGGCGTTGTTGTTGGAGGTGGTGGTCATCGCCAAAGCAAACCAATCGCTCCATCCTTCGCCAGCTTGTTCAAAGTTTCTCAAACAATCAGAATTGGAGGGCCCTCCTGTCAGTCTATTAGAAATCCCGTGGGTATATTCGTGAACGATAACACCATTGTCAAAATCACTATCCAACGCAATTGGCCCTGGATCAGGAACTGTAAAGTCAGGTGCTTGCAAAGTAACGGTGATATTTGGCAGCCTTAATTTGATGGTATCACAATCTCGTTGCGATGCCATCATAACGGGGATATTGACCGCAGCGCCATCTGGTCCTCCAGTCATGGTGATGATACTACCAGGATTGTTACTGTTTCTATTACACACGATGACCGCAATGGCGCCTTCGTTTTGCGCACGCAAAGCCCGCTCACCGTAGGGACAATCGTTTTCATCTCCCCGATCAATCAGAGCAATTTTTCCTTCTACCTCAAAACCATTTCCTATATTTTCGCAAGCATCGTAAATATCTCCAATGCCATCATCCACACGTACCAGTTCACTCACTACGGGCATACTAGGTAGTGGCCCTCCAAACTGCGCTGGCTGAATGGTAAATTCCAAAGTATCGTTGGCAGAATCCACCGCAATCAATTCGGTATCGTAAGTCTGAAAAGTTGGATTAGTCCATTGCCACAAGAACATTCTCATCCTTGGCAGTTGACCATCATCGGGCGTGAAAAAAGTTGCATTGTTTCTTCCGCCACCATCAAGTGCTTCAGCCCGAACGTAGTCTTCACCGACGCCCCCTTTGTCGTAATTGTTTTGTTGGAAATTACCCGCAGGCTCATCGAATCCGTAGTGATACCACATATCATGAACGATATTATTCCAGTAGAATAAATTGACAGCGGCGGCATCCAGTTGTTGGTAAACGGAATCATTGGTAGGATCGTGCGGAAAATTAAATTCAAGAAACATCCCTCCGTCGGGTTCGTCCCCTAGTGATTTATTTTGATTAAAAATGTCTTGGTAGGCGTGTACGTTGTTCCCTCTGGTGATGGTGTACTCGGGGCCTTCTACCCCATCCGTATCGTGCCAGCCAAAAGGCGAAGCAACGGAGTCGGGCGCAGCTATCACCAATTCATTGCTACCGTGATTAGGGCTTTCGATGGGAAGTGGGTACACGTGGTAAGCGTTGGACATAACGGTAGGCGGAGTAGTTGGTGTCTCGACTTTTTGTTTTATATCCACCTTGGACGTTACTTTTTTGGCTGGCGCAAAAGTGGAGGGATGCGCTTCGTGACACGCCTTGTCGGGATGCTCAAAACTACAATACACCACCTCGTCAACGTATCCAAGTATTACTCCATTGGTAGCATCCACTTGTACGTTCCACATATGATCGCCACTCGGAGCGTAATAATTAACTTGCCATACCAATTTTACCGTTCGGTTTTCCTGCTCGGCGTACACCAGTTTTACTTTCAATGGTTCTAATGCCAGTCCTTCATTTTCAAAAATAAAATACTGCTCACTTACCCTTTCTTTGAGCATTAGATCGGGATTATCATGCCACGCAAATTTGAAAAGTACTTTTTGCAGGGCGTCTTCAGGACTAATCGAAGGTTCGGTCGTATTGACCTTCGCGGATACGTTAGCAACAAAACGACTGCCCATGTTAAGGATTTTTCCCGATGGCATTACGTTCACGTTGATTAGTGCATTTTCTACATCAATGCCAGCGTGTTGTTGTTGTAAATAAACGTGGGTAACACCATTGTGCTTGCTGGTGTACAAATCGCTCAATCGAAAATTGGAGATATCTTCCTTGGAGAGGTGGTACGCAGAATACACCTCGTTGACGTGCCGTAGGGTTTGGTCAAATGCCTGTTGACTCTGGGCGAAAGTAGAGCTAGAAAAAATAAGTAGAAGGAAATATGTTCCGAAAAGAAATGCACAACTTGTAGAATTTGCATTCATGGTCTTGTCAAATTTTGTTAAAAAGTAGGAGTTAGGTAAACCGAACAAATCTAATGGTATTATTTGTTCATCATTTGAGAAGGTGCTAATATAAAGTTATCTAAAGTAGTCAATAATATTGACTAAGATATTGTTTACCGAAGGACATAATTTTTAAGAAAATTTTAGCGCAGCAAAGTGACATCTCCCGTGTAGCGTTCTACCCAACCATCCACAAACAAGACTTCTACAAGATAGACAAAAACATTTTCGTTCATGCGTTGATCGTTGAGATAACCATCCCAACCAAACTCATCCTGATTGGGCATAAAGTTTTTGTGCTCCAGTACGACTGCGCCCCATCTGTCAAAAACTCTGAACGATAGGATCTCGGCTACGTCTTTTCCACCATAAACAACAAATCGGTCGTTCATCCCATCATCATTTGGAGTGAATACATTAGGGATGTAAATGTTCCTATCTTTTTTCACCAAGTAGGAAACAGTATCCCTCGCTCGGCATCCGTTGACATCCACTACGTCAACGGTGTAGGTGATAGGGTCAAGGGGAATTATCGTCGTATCGAGGCAGGGAAAACCACAATCCAAACTCGGCGACCAAGTGAGCGTTTCTATTTGATTTTCGGGAAAATTAATTTGAGCTTGAATATCTACTTCACAGCCTAACGCTATCAATTGATCGTCGCCCAAATTAATAACTAACTCAGGCTGCGGCGCAATGGTAATCATCGTAGCCCATTCGCATCCCGTAGCGTCCTGTATGACAATTTCGTAATCAGCTGGTTCTAAAAAATCTTTTTCGTCATTGAAAGAAAAAGAAGTCCCGTCAAAGGCATACTGATAAGGAGGGATACCTCCGATCACGGAATCAATTTTTATACTGCCATTGATTTCTCCAAAGCAAGGTTGCTTGACATCAAGGATGGCATCCGTAGGGGTTTCGTCGTTCAAAAAAACAATGGCTTCGTCCGTTGCGGTGCAGCCATTAATATTATTCGTAACAATAATCTGGTAAGTCCCAGGAGCATCCACAGTAGGAAAAAGCGTATTAGATCCAGTAATAATATTACCATCGGGAGTTAACCATTGGTAAGAAAAGTCATTGCCTAACGAAGATAACTCCCCACCTAGATCTAAAATAGTCACTAGACAATTTAACTCACCGTCCAATCCAGCATTGGCAACGGGGGTGTTGACATCCGCAAAAACTTGTACGCTGTCTATTTTTTCACAACCAAAATTATTAGTCACCGTGACGTAGTATCGCCCGGGGGCATCCACTTCGGGTGATGCGGTATTTGCTCCGTTCAAAATATTTCCATCGGTAGTCGTCCACTCGTAATCGTAGGTTTGACTATTCGGAGGATCAACCGTGACGGATAAATTTTCTGTAACATTATCCACACAGTTTAAAATATCTGGTGTACCAATGGTCACCAAGTGATCTGGTGCTAGAACTACTTCGATGGTAGTCGTCGCCGAACAGCCTTGATCGTCCTCCGCAAAAACTTCGTAAGTTCCCGGCGCATTGACTTCGATGATTGGCGATTGAGGATCAGAAACAATATTGCCGTCGGTGGTGGACCATTGATAAGTCAAGCTAGAGTTAGGAGAAACGGCAACGGAATTGATCGTCAAATTTTGATTAGGACACAAAAAATTAACAGGATCAACAAATACATCGGCGGGCGAGAGAATTTCCCCACTGATCAATTCGTACTGATAGTCACAGACATCTCCTCCTTTGCCATCCATCATCAGATAGTAAACCGTTCCTATTTCTAAATTAGAAGCTGTTAAATTGGCCGTACCAAAAACGGGGTCTAAACAATTAGAAACCGAAAAGAAATTATTGCAATCATCTGTGCCTAAAAACTGTGCTTGTAGTCCATTATTTTGATTGCAATTATCTACGGTAATCGCCAACTCAAAGGTGGTACTCCCAGCGATAAAGGATACCCAACTATTATTTTCTACTTGTCCGCAAAAGGCATTGGGCGTTCCAGTATTGGTAGAACCCTGATTGCTCGAACAGTAATTATCCAAGGTACACACTAGAGGGGCATCCTGACAGGTGTTCGATGCAGAAAAAGGAAAGTTACAAGGTTGGGCGTACAAAGCTGCACCAACAAAAAATAGAAGGAAAGTAATGGTAAATCTGGTCATAGTATTTAGTTTTAGCTTACTAGAAATATTTTGAGAATAAATAGGGATGAAGAAAAGAAACAGTTTGCGGGAAATGTGGCAGTAAAATTTTTGATAAGTTATTCTACTGTAGTTATTCAACAAATGTAAATTTGCTCCGTAAAATAGAGGGTAAAAATGCTATTTTCAAGTAGCAAAATTATTTTATTTGCAAATAAATTTACTTTTCAAAAAGTAAAAGTACAAACGGGGATTTTTGTTTAGAAAATTATCGGCGATACCATTAAATATTTCATCAAATGACAAAAAAAATTATTCTCATACTCCTTTCACTATTTATCATCAGTACGCTACAATCGCAAGAGCGAGACCAACTGAAAAAGGAAATTGATAAGATCATTCACTACGATACTAACATTAAATTTACGGAAACGCCCGGAATGGTCATTGGAGTAAAATACCAAGACTCCGTTTTCTTCTATGGCTTTGGATCTACCTCCAAGGATGTAGAAAAAATGCCCAACGAAAATACCATCTTCGAGATAGGCGGCCTGACCAAAGCCTTCACCGCTTCTTTAGTTGGCGTATTGGTCAACGAGGGTAAAATGGATTACGACCAACCCTTCAACGCCTACCTCCCTCCCACAGAACAGAATCAATATTTAGAGAAACTAACCATCGGCGAATTGATTACTCACACCTCCCAAATGCCGAGGATGCCTACCGAATTTGGTGTCAAAGAAAGAGAACCCAACAATCCCTACGCCCACTATACCAAACAAGATTTGATGGGATTTTATAAAGACTACATCATCATACCCTCCAAAAGAAAAGAAAAGAAAAGAAAAAGACAAAGTGCAAATAACTACGCTTACTCTCACGTCAATTACGCACTCTTAGAAAGAGCCATCGAGAATAGTCAAAAAACGGATTTCTCCACCATTCTATCGGATCAGATTCTGATGCCTATCGGGATGATGGATACCAAAGTAGAACTTTCGTCGGAGCAAGCAGAAAGGTTAGCCAAGGGCTACAACGTAGCGGGTACCTCTACCCCACCGTGGACTTTTCAATCCTTCGAAGCATCACAAGGACTGAAGTCAACCGCCAAGGACTTGATGAAATTTATGGAAACGCACATGGGCAAACGCAACCCTGAATTGACCGCTGCCTTTGAGTTGACGCACGGCGGCAGAATCCAAACAGGATTGGATAAGCGGGTGGAAGTTTCGAAAGGTTGGCACATCATTTCTCCAAAGAAAAAATATCACGATATTGTTGCCCATACTGGAAATACCAACGGACACCGCGCCTACATCGCATTTGTAAAAGAAAGCGAAACGGCGGTGGTCATCCTTTCCAACTCCGAGCGTAACCTCCAAAACTTGGGTTATCTCATTTTATCAATGCTTAACAATAATTGGAAAAAGTGAGCCACCATAAAAAGCGACTACGGTTTATCGTCAACCCATTTTCGGGCATCGGTAAAAAAGGTCGCCTTCCAAAACAAATCGAAAATCACCTAGATCACCACCAGTTCGAATACGATATCCAATACACCCAACGACCCCGCCACGCTACCGAACTGGCTAAAGCCGCCGTTGCCCAAAACTTCGACGTGGTAGTAGCGGTAGGTGGTGATGGCTCCGTCAACGAAGTAGCTGCCGCTTTGATTGACTCCGATGTCATCCTCGGCATCATACCCGCTGGCTCGGGTAACGGTTTTGCGCGCCACCTCGGCTTGAGCACTAAGACCGTTCGAGCTATTCACCAACTCAACCAAGGTCAACCCATCACAATTGATTCCTGCACTATGAATGGTCGTCCTTTTGTCAACCTCGCAGGATTAGGATTTGACGGCTGGGTATCTTACAAACTTCAACAGCGCAAGGTCAGAGGACTCCTAGCCTACGTTCGGTTCATCACCCAAGAGTCCTTCACCTTCCAACCGCAAACCTACCAAATAGAAATAGACGGTCAGCCCCTACGGGAAGAATGTCTCTGCCTCGAAATCGTCAACGCCCCAATGTTAGGTTATAATTTTGAGATTGCACCCCACGCCAAATGCAATGACGGCATCCTAGAAATAGTAGTCGTCAAAAAAATGTCTCCGTGGAAAATGCCCCGATTCGCTTGGCACTCCTACCAAAAGTCTTTAGAAAAAACGGGACTGACTAAATATTTCTCTGGGAAAAAAATTAAGATAAGGATTCAGGAAGAAACGCCAGTACACATGGACGGGGAAGGAATGTTGGTGCAGGAGGATTTGACGTTTACGATTAATCCGATGTCGTTGCGGGTGTTGGTACCTTGAGTTAATCTAAAAAACAACTAACTATTCTGATGGCTTCCACTCAAAATTGTATAATGAAGTCCCCATAAATATTAATATTATTAGACTTGTTAAGCTATGAAAATCAATGACTTACATAAAAATTAACACTTCTTTAACAATGTGTAATCTACTGATTACCAATGTTGATTTAATTATCTTTTGAAAATGTATTGCTATTTAAAACAGTTTTGATTTCAAAACAATACGGAATCATTGATTCTTGTGGCGTAACAAGTCTATTACCAATAATAACCTCATTTTTTAATTTTTGCATTATCAATAGACTCAAATGTCCCCCTGCCATTTACATACTCGTGAAACTGTCTAGCTATTAATTAAACTATCTTGAAATCTAACTTGAAGTACAGGCGCACCATTGTAAGTCGCATTCCAAGTTCTAATTTGTGTAGCATGTGGATAATCAGCCGGGCTCATTTGGTTTTTAGATTGAAAGGACTTGGAAGTTAATTCTCGATCTTGCCAATTACCTGTAATCGTTATTCTTACTGGATGCCCTTTAATAGTTAAGTATAAATCATATACACCTCCTATGGTATGCGAACCGACCCATTTATTTGTTCTTGCTTTCCAGTTAAAATCTGCAAACATATCATTAAGCGTTATCCCTCTTTTAAACCCATTGGGTGTATCATATTTTCGCATTGCATTTAGAATATCTCTTCCATAATCATCTGAGCTTTTCGA
>JBCCJE010000068.1:0-12084 GCA_039027925.1 Bacteroidota bacterium | reverse complement strand
TGTCATTGTCATTGTCATTACCCATTGAAATTGTCATTGCATTAAACCCAATTGGTACATTTTTGTCTAAGCATCAATTAAAAAATGATACAGATGAAAAAATTAATCTACCTACTGACTATTCTAATATTCCCCTCTCTTTTGGCTGCCCAAAATTATTATTTCCCTCCAAACGATGATGACACTTGGGAAACCATCACGCCTACGGATGCTGGTATCTGCTCCGACGAACTAGACGGGCTCTACACTTATTTAGAGGAAAAAAATACGAAGGCTTTTATTGTGCTCAAAGATGGCAAAATTGCGATTGAGCAATATTTTGATGGATTTGGAAAAGATAGCATTTGGTATTGGGCATCAGCAGGAAAAACCGTTACGGGTCTTTTGGTAGGTATCGCTCAGGAGGAAGGGCTGTTAGACATTGATGATAAAACTTCCGACTACCTCGGCGCTGGCTGGACAAGTCTGACCACCGAAAAAGAAAATCTGATCACGATCAGACACCAATTGGCAATGACTACCGGATTGGATGATGATGTAGCAGATGCTGACTGTTTGGAGCCCGCCTGTTTGAATTATTTGACTGATCCAGAAGATCGCTGGTCGTACTACAATGCACCTTACCGATTGCTTCAAGATGTGATTGAGAATGCAAGTGGACAAAATCTGAATGTTTATACCTACTTGAAATTGATGAACAAAATAGGTGCTGGTGGGGCTTGGTTCAATCGGATATTTTTTAGTACACCGAGAGACATGGCAAGGTTCGGTTCGCTCATTATCAATCAGGGAACTTGGGACGGCACGCCCGTACTGAGCGATCAAAATTTTATAAATGAGATGATTAACACCGCCAACAGTCACAATCTCTCGTACGGCTATTTGTGGTGGCTTAATGGCAAGGGTACCTACATGCTTCCACAAACACAGTTTGTATTCAACAATGATCTAGTACCCAATGCGCCGGACGATTTGTACGCTGCACTCGGAAAAAATGACCAAAAACTTTATATCGTCCCTAGCCAAAATCTAGTAGTCGTAAGGATGGGGGACGATGCTGGAAATATTCAGTTAGCGTTATCTTCCTTCGATAATGAACTTTGGGGCATCCTATCCGATGTCCTCTGCGAAAGCACAACGAGCACCGAAACCTTACCTTCCAATCGTCTAAAAATATATCCCAACCCAGTTGGAGATGTATTGTTATTTGACGGAACGCATGATCTCGAAAATACGAATGTCAGGATTTTCAACACACTTGGACAAGAAGTAATCAATGCTCCAATCACCAATGGGCAGTTGGATGTTTCGGATTTGGCTAAGGGCAATTACATTATTCAGTTTTTACGAGTTGGAGAAAATAGTTGGCAGACGGCTAAGTTTACGAAAATGTAACAATGATTTTACAAAAGGGAAAATTAAATTGAGGCTGCTTGTTTTTGGCAGATTTTCTGGTTCGCGCCAATGCTCCAGCATTGGTGTGTCTATCTGAAGCCTCTGGCTTTTACTACTCAAGCCCGAAGCTTGAAAATACACACACTAATGCCAGAGCATTAGCGCGAACTAGAATTATCCAAAACCCTTACCGGATACAATTTTGAAAAAATCCACCCTACGATCATTGAGATCAGAAAAGAAGGTGCTAATACATCCAGTTGTACGAAATACGGCCCGATACCTTCCATATTGGCTACCACGAATTTGAAAAACGGAACACAGAGGAAACCTGCAATCATGGAAGCAATAGCCCCCGCTTCGGAATAGCCTTTCCAAAAAAGTGATAAAATAATCACAGGACAAAAGGAAGCAGCAATGCCCGACCATCCAAAAATGACCATCCAAAAAACAGTTCGATCTGGGGAGTTGACCGCAATAATCAATGCAATGGCCAGCGCAAGAATGGCCATGATAAAAGTAACAATCCGAGACATCTTAGTTAAGTCCTTATCAGGAATGGATGGGTTAAAAACTTTTTGATAAAAATCTCTAGTAATGGCACTAGAAGCGATCACTAGCAAGGAATCTATAGTGGACATGATAGCAGAAAGGACTACCGCAACGTATATTGCAACTAATACGTATGGTAAGAAATTTTCCGTCATAATGGATAAGACATCCTCGCCGGCATTTCCTAAAATTGCTTCGGGGTCTTGTCCACTTTCCGTAAATAAAATCCGAGCTAATATCCCAATCGTTACCGCAGCAGCATCAGTCAGTAAAGTGAAAATAACAGCTACCCATTTTCCCTTATCAATTTCAACTTCATTTTTGATCGACATAAATCGAACATATACCTGAGGTGATCCAAGGAATCCCAAACCAATCATCATAAATCCTAGCATGGTGGCGATATTCATCCAAGGATCACTGCTCGTTCCCCAGAGATTGGTCAAGGCGGGATCAATTTGATTTAAACTTTCTACAATGCCGGAACTGCCATCCATCGAAAAATAAACGACAATGGGTAAAAGTAATAATCCGAAAAACATCAAGAGGCCTTGAAACAAATCCGACCAAACTGCCGCCACAAAACCTCCGACGAAGATGTAGCTCAGTACGATAAAGAATCCAATGATCGCTCCAACGAAATAATCAATACCAATCATGGACTCAAAGGCTTTGCCCGTAACGTCAATTTGAGAACTCACATAAATAATTACAAATACGGAAAGGATAGTAGAGGCAAGAATACGTAGCGTTTTTGTTTTTGATTTAAAATGACTTTCTAAATAGTCAGGAACCGTAATGGCTTGGTATTCATCCGTTTTCTGCTTAAAACGTTTAGCCATAAACCACCACGAAATGGCTACTCCAAGTACTTCACCAACGACTACCCAGTAGGTAGATAATCCCGAAATAGCACCCATCCCCGTCAAACCTATCAGTAACCACCCTGATTCTCCCGTTGCTCGCGCAGAAAAGGCAACCGCCCAAAAACCCATATTTTTTCCTCCCACATAAAAATCACTCATGCTCTTGACACGGCGAGATGCAAAATATCCAATGAGGAATAGGATGAGAACATAAAGCCCTAATGCTACGATTTTAGAGATGTCCATACTTTTGTTTTGATGGTTTTAACTAGCAACTACCACATCACCTGATGTTCAAAAAGACTTGCGTTATTTGCAACGAACTGCTCCAATGTTTTAAAGAAATTTAAAATATCCTGCGGTTCATTTTGGGCATTAATCGTAATCAATCGGATAAATTCATCGTGCTCAAAAGATCCGTACCCCACCAACAACTCCGAGTGTTCATATAATAAAGTACAAATATCACGGGCAGGAATCCCTTTGTAATTAAAACAAATTGCTATCGTATCATCATAGCTGTACAACGTGTAATCTTTGTTACGGCGAACATAATCTCGAGCAACATCAGCCAAGGCAAATTGATGATCTACGATTTTTTCTAGTCCGGTAGTCCCTACACTTTTCCAAAGTGTCCAAAATTTTAGGGCATCATTTCTTCTACCACATTGTAAAGATGTTTTCCCCAGATTAAAACCATCGTGATCCGTTTGGTATAAATAACTCGCATCATTAGAAAATGAATCGTACAAGTGTTTTTTATCTTTTACCACAAGGATGGAACAAGACAACGGAGTGCCAATCATCTTATGTGCATTAAAACTAAATGAATCCACCAACTCTACTCCATCTATCAGGTGTCTATATTTTTTGCTAAATAAAACAGATCCGCAATAAGCACCGTCAATGTGCAACCAAATATTATATTTTTTACAAATAGTACTTACTGATCTGATGGGATCAAAAGCACCGAGTACCGTAGTACCAGCCGTCAGGTTCACCAAGAAAGGCAAACCTCCATCGGCAATATCTGCCTCAATCATTTTTTCCAAATAAGAAACATCCATTCTTCCTTCATTATCCGTAGGAACATATCTAACATTTTCTCTACCTATTCCGCAGAATGCTGCATTTTTAGGAATGCTGTAGTGGGATTCCTTCGAAGTGTAAGCAATCATTTTTTGTTGTACCCCTTTGCGAGTGACTACCGCCGAGGCTTGATCTCTCGCCATCAGCATCGCCATAAAATTGGTCATCGAACCTCCCGGTGCTAACGTACCATCCGCATTATTATCCCAGCCGATCATATCGCATACTTCTCTTAGAATCACCTTTTCTACACCGATCTGTGGGCCAGCCGCCTTGTACGTGTACATACTGTTATTGAGTATCACGGAGAGTAACTCTCCTAGGATAGCTTTCTCATTACGCCCGCCAAATAGTTGATTAAAAAAACCATTAGTAGCAGTTCTTGGAGAAGCAAAGACCAGTTCTTTCACTACTTTTTCGAATTCATCCTCGCTCAATGGATCAGCTTTTAGTTGAAGATCAAGGGTCTTAAATAACGCCGAGGAAGGAATATATCGGGCAACGGGGGATTTTGTTTCATCTGCCAAAAGATCGTTAACAATCCTCTGAAACAGGTCTATAGTTTTGTGCATGTTAAAAGTTTAAAATACTTGAAAAATAAATAAGATCAGTAAATTTCAATTTTATTTTCTTGAAATTTCAACAAAATTAGTGATAATATCTGGGGTTATTTTATTTTTGGGAAAATATTACTTTTCGGAGAGGAGAGAAGATGCTTAGTCCAAAGATCATTGAAATTTTTCTAGTTACAATATTTTGCAGTAGAAATCATAGAAGCCGTTCATTCATTGCGAGACATCACGATCAGTAATTTTCAATTTTCAATTAAAAACACCAAATATGAACCACATCAGCACCTTACCACAACTCATTGACCACTTAGACAATGCCGATCCCTATGATATTAAAAAAGTCATTAAAAAAATAAAACTCCAAGCATCCGAATTAGAAAGTTTTGCCACTTGGAAAAAAGGATGCTATACCCGCAATTGCTTGGGCAGGACTCAAGCGTACGAATTGATTTTATTATGTTGGGCCATTGATGCAAAAACACCGATCCACGGTCACGGTGGAAAAGATTGTTGGGTGTACCAAGTACAAGGTACGCTCGATGAAGTACGCTTTGAGCAAAACGATAACAACGAACTGATAGAAAAACGCAGAATAAGCCTAACACCCGGAAGGCTGACTTACATGCACGATCGGATGGGATACCACGCTATCGAAAATATTTCTGGACAGCGTGCTATGACCTTGCATATCTACGCCTCGCCCATTGATGCTTGTAAGGTATATAATGCCAGCAAAGACTGCTTTGAAACAAAAGAAATGTCTTACGATACTTACAAAGAAGTTGGAGTAGAACCTTACATTCCTTGATCTTTTTACCAATAAACTTTTTTTGATTTATTTCTCATGAATCCGATAGATTTAAAAATCCTCGACATGCTTCAGACCAACTCTGGTCGGACTGCGAAGGAAATGGCGACAGCGTTATCTTTAACGACCACTCCAGTCTATGAGCGTATTAAAAAATTAGAAAAAGCAGGATACATCAAACAATACGTCGCCTTACTCAACACCGATTTGTTGAATAAAAACATTATTGTTTTTATGAATATTACCATCAAAGATCACCACAAAGAAGCACGAGATAAATTTGTGAAAAGTATGGAATCTTTGAAGGAAGTTTCTGAGTTTTATCACACCTCGGGAAGTTTTGATTTTTTGGCAAAAGTTAGATTTTCCAGCATTAAGGAGTATCGAGATTTTTTGGTCAACGAGGTAACTGCAATAAGGAATATTAGTGATATAGATAGTCAGATAGTTCTGGAAGAAATAAAGTATTCCACTAAAGTTGCGTTGTAAATATAATGTTACAAAACTTGGAAATTCATATTCAGGTTAAAGCAAAAGAAGAATCATGGATCAAAAAATCCTAGATGAAGGTTATCGGAATCTTTCGGCGGAAGATGAAGCTACGCTGCTGCGCTTGGAGAAAGAAAATACTCAACTTCAAAAAAGAATAACGAGTGGCAGAGGTGCGCTCTTGGCACTTCCCGTCTTCACGGTGGGAATCATTTTGTTTTTTTACCAAGAAAATTTCTTTAGAGTCCTTTGGAGAGGTATTCCACTTTTTTCTCAAATCACTAATCTAATCTTGATTGGATTATTCGGTTACTCTTATCGGAATCCAAGGATCGCATTTTTGATCAGCATCATACTTTACGTGTTGATCTTTTTTTTCACCTTGGCAAAAAATGGATTTTACATCCCTGTCATGGTGGTAATTTGTTCGTCTTCTTACTTATCACACGGAGCTTTTTCGCACAAAAAAAAATTGATAAAAATAATTTGAGCAAGGAACGTCTCCTATCCTAATAATAGTTTTACATTTTCTCGTAGAGGATCAAGGATTGGTAACGTAATCCGTATCATTTTCTAGTCTTGTTATAATATCCTACCAAGATGCCGCACCTCTGGTGCTCTTTAGGTAATCCCAAAATCTTGGTGGTCTCAAAAGTCCCAGAGGGACAACACCTCGGTAGAATACAACAATATATTTACAAGTCGCCAAAGTCCCAGAGGGACGACACCTGCTTACCAGCCTGTAACAACTAGTTGACGTAGGCAAAGGTCAAGTTGAATGATCTACAATATTTTCACCCCCTCCGGGATTAAGCGGGCAAAGATGGTAGCTCTGCCATTAGCAACCATCTTTTAATTAGCAGGATATACTTACTCAGAACTTTGTATTTTTGTAAAAAAACAAGTCGTATGATTACAGATTTCGACCAGTTGGATTTAAATAAAAGATATACTTACGCTGACTATCTGACTTGGCAATTCGATGAAATGGTAGAGTTAATCAGAGGTAAAGTATTTCGGAGGTCACCTGCCCCTAATCGCCATCATCAAGAAATATCCAGCAACTTGCATGGCTTAATTTGGTCGTACTTGCACGGTAAACCTTGTCGAATATTTGCTGCGCCCTTTGACGTAAGACTCCCGTTACCTCCTAAAAAACAGAAAGGCGAAAAAATTGATACCGTCGTACAACCAGATATTTCGGTCATATGCGATCCTTCCAAACTCGATAATCAAGGCTGTAATGGCGCTCCTGATTGGATCATTGAAATTCTTTCGCCAGCTACCTCTTCTAAAGATTTGACTGAAAAATTTGACATCTACCAGAATGCTGGAGTGCAAGAGTACTGGGTAGTCTTTCCTTTTGAACAAACCATTACGGTTTATATTTTAGGTAAAAATGGTAAATACCAAATCCTCCGAACCAACCCTTTTGTCAAAGGTGAAAAAATTACGGTGGGGATATTTTCTGATTTTGCGGTGGAATTGGAGGAAGTATTTGTTGGAATCTGAGGAATCAGTTAAAGGAGAAACCTTGCGGATCTTCCCTATCCGAGATGGTATTCCTCATTTGGCTTAACGCTGCCAATTACCAAGCCTAATAATAAAAAACTCAACCTTAGATGCTACTATAATTTGATTTACACATTCAATATCTTCGGGGTATCCGATACGTGGAGTTGTCTCCGGGATTAAATAATGTTGGGGACTACATGAGGAACTTGAGTTAGCAAAAATGGTGAATAGATAGGGGTATTTAATATTACATTTGTCTGGGGAATAATTAACCAGTTTTATTATGAAATATTTAAGTATTGCTTTCCTAACGTTTCTGTTTTTAGTAGGATGTAAAAATGAAGATGACGACGGATTTTCTACTACGCCCATGTCAACTACCGACACCGTAGCGATCGTCATTCCTACTGGCAACGAAAATTATTTGAATCAAAATTCGGATTATATTTTTGATCAAGACGAGTTGCCTACCTTCGAAATTAATCTTCCAACAACGCATTTACAAATGATAGATAGTGATCCTGCCGCCGAGGAATACGTAGAGGGAAGCCTGACTTTTGAAGGCGAAACCATCAGTCCCGTAGGTGTGAGGTACAAAGGGTCAGTAGGTGCTTTTGTGAATTGCCTTTCTGGGGATAATATTTTTCAGCCTTCGGGAAAAAAAGAATGTACCAAGCTCTCCATGAAAATTAAGATCAACTGGGACGGAAGAGAGGAGAAATTTTTTGGGCTAAAAAAACTACAACTACACGCCCAAAATTTGGATGCCTCCCAAATGCGAGAAAGGCTAGCGTATTGGCTTTTTCGAGAAATGGGTGTCCCTGCCCCTAGATCAATTCATGCCAGAGTCGTCATTAATGGGCAGTACCAAGGGTTGTATGCCTTGACGGAACAAATAGATGGTCGGTTTACCCGTTACCATTTTGAGAACGGAAAAGGGAATCTATACAAAGAAATTTGGCCCTTGAACATGGACGGAAATCCGAGGTCGGAACAAACTTACATCGCTCACTTAAAAACAAATGAAGACGAAAATCCTTCTGCTATCTTGATGCGAACCTTTGCTCAGGAGGTAGCGGACGCTGATGATAATAACATCAAAGCCGTCATTGAGCAATGGATGGACATCAACAAAATTATTGCCTACACAGTAGTAGATAGAACCATCCGAGTAGATGATGGTCCATTTCATTGGTACTGTAGTGGTGGTAGCTGCGAGCCTCATAATTTTTATTGGTACGAAGATCCTGTAGCTGAGCGTATGCACTTGATTCCTTGGGATATGGACAATGCGTTTGAGAATATTATTTTTAATACCAATCCCATAACTCCGATTGCTGATGATTGGGGAGAAATCTCAGCCAATTGTAATCCTTTCTCTTTTGGTACACTTGGATTACAACAATGGTCTGCTGCGTGTGATAAACTGACTGGCGGTTGGGTAAAGTTTGAGGAAGAATATGACCTCCTATTGGATCAACTCAAAAGTGGACCACTTTCGGAAGCGGAGGCAAATGTTCAACTTGACAAGTGGGCTAATCAAATCAGAGCAGCAACCGAGGAAGCGAGTAACACCCACGGCGATGCTGTCTCTATTGCCGAATGGGAAAACGCTCTAGAACAATTAAAAAACCAAATTGAGTTTGCGAGGGAAAATTGAGAAAAGGACAATTTTCCCTTCAAAATCAAAATTTTCTTTGCCCCTTACGTTTAATGATTTTATCAAAAAAAGCTGAGTAATTATTTTGCAGAACCTATGCTGTAGATAGCCGTTCTCTTATCTCCTTCCTTCCGTATCAAATTATTTTCAACACCATATTTCAAATCTCGGCTTGCGGTAGCAGAAGAAATATCCTTAAAAATATCCCTATAATCTTTCCTAGAAAAGGACTCTCCCCTAAAGACATTTATAAAGTATTCCATTCTGTCTTTGGATGTATTTAATCTATTTTGAAACTTTAATAACTCGCCCAATGACTCGTTAATTGCATTTAAAATAAACTCAATAAATTGAGTAGATTTTCCTTCTTTATCAGAGGCTTCCAAAACTTTGTAGTATTCATCTTGTCGCTCTTTTATAATCGTTTCAAATGGTAAAAACTCAAAAACGGGATATGTTTTCATCAATATTAAAGTCTGCCATAATCGCCCCATCCTTCCATTGCCATCCATAAAGGGATGAATAAACTCAATCTCATAATGCACGACACAACTCTTGATCAGAATAGGATCATCAGATTTTTTAAAGTAATCAAATAATTGATTCATTAAAAAATCAAGATTAGCAGCCGGAGGCGCGATATGAGACACTTGATCTCCTTTAAAAATACCAACAGCTTTGGTTCTTAGTTGCCCTGCATCATCAATCAATCCTTTCATCAAAAGTTGGTGGGCTTTCAAAAAGGATTTCAATGAAGAAGGATTGAGTTGAGGTAATTTTTCGTACACCTCTATTGCGTTGATGACCTCCTTGATGTCTTTCTGAGGCCCAAAGACTTTTTTATTCTCAAGAATAGCGGTGATCTGATTTTCCGATAAGGTATTCCCTTCTATTTCTAAAGATGCCTTAATGGTTTTTACTCGATTTTTCTTCCTTAGTTCGGGTGAAGGCTTGTGCAGATGATGAGCATTGACTTCCCCGATCTTTTCAGAAATAGAGGTCAAAAGACTTAAAATGGTATTGGTAATCTCATAAGGATGCTTCATGATACTATCATTTGATACTATCATAAAGATACAAATTTGATACTATTTCATTGCCGTGATTGGCTATTTTTAAAGTTGTAAAAATGGCTAGATAACCAATTTCCTCCTTTCATAAAATGTTTCTATCTTCAACTTTCAATTTTTACTGAAAATAACGAACAAAGTAATTTCTGCTTTGTTTTTATAGAAATGTCAACTGCCGAGGTGCAGAGATTTTTATTGCCCTTTATCGAAGTAGTCAAAATTTTAGACTCAAAACTACACGCAAGGATCAAGTAGTTTTCTAAAAAAATATCAGATACACTGCGTTAAAATATTTCACCAACAAAACACAAAAAAATGTTTCCAGAAGTCCCAGTCGCCCAACTCAATGTCACAGGTAGCAAAACCCTAGTAGATCACCTTGGTATTGAGTTCACTAAGGTTGGAAAAGATTTCATCGAGGCGACCATGCCAGTAGATCATCGAACCGTTCAACCTATGCGATTGCTACACGGCGGGGCAACCGTAGCACTAGCGGAAACCATGGGGAGTGTCGCTTCCTTTTTGTTAGTAGATACAAGCACGCAGCACGTAGTCGGAACAGAAATCGGCGCTAGTCACATTCGAAGTGGCAAAGAAGGCAGCATCGTCAGAGGCGTTTGTAAGCCCCTCCACATCGGGCGAACTTCTCACGTATGGGAAATTAGAGTATTCAATGCCGACGAAAAGTTAGTGAGTATTGTAAGATTCACGGCGAGAGTTTTGGAAAGAAAAAAATAAAAATATGCAGCTAGAAACACTAGTAGAAAAAAATATTCCTTTTGTGCTTTTTCGGGCGTTGGGAAAATCGGTTCGCCTGATTGCACAGAAATCCCCCCTCAATCTTCAACCTGACTTCCAACAGTCGGGCTTTCATTTTGCACCATTTTCTGGGAAGGAGAAAGTGCCTTACTTAGTCGTGAAAAATGACATTGACATCAACTTTTCCGATGGCTTGGATTTTTCTCGAAATGACCTCGAACCCATTTTTTCGAAAATTCCTCATTTACCAACCGATAAAGTAACTTACCAAGAGCAGGCAGTAACCCACACTACTTACCTAAATGACATCAACTTCTACCTTGATTTCTTTGATAAAAACAACATGCGGAAGGCGATTTACAGTAGGATAAAAAATACATCACTACCCGCAGACTTTAGCCTAAATGCTTTTTTTAAAAAAATAGAAAACGCCTATCCCAAAGCAATGGTTTACTTGGCAAACTTACCCGGTATCGGGCTTTGGGCGGGAGCATCTCCCGAAATCCTCTTAAAATATAACAATGGTATTGCGGAGACGGTAGCACTCGCTGGAACACAAAGGGTAGTTGAAGGGCAGAACGTCAGAAATTTGGAATGGGGAAAAAAAGAAATTGAGGAACATCAGATGGTAGCAGATTACATCGCTAAAAAAATATTATCCAACGGGTTGGTCTTGATAGATCAGTCGGAGATTTATACTTCGGGGGCAGGGGCAGTAGCGCATCTCAAACAAAGATTTAGATTTGAGATTGCCAAAGATCAACTTTCGGATTTTATAAAAAATTTACGGCCCACTCCCGCAGTTTGTGGACTACCCAAAGAGAAAGCCTTGGATTTGATTTATCAGACGGAATCCTACGACCGACAATATTATTGTGGCTATCTCGGTATGGTTGAGCCTGACGATTCTGTCAATTTTTATGTCAATCTACGCTGCATGAAAATTTACAAAAACCACGCATCTCTTTTCGTAGGAGGAGGTATAACTAAGGATTCTATTCCCGAAAAAGAATGGGAAGAGACGGAACTCAAAGCCAAGACGATGCTTAATATTTTGGATTTGATAGAAGTTTAAGCTCAATGACAACCAATAAAACCAACATATCATCACTCGTTGAAATCTGCGCCCAAAAGGGAATCATCCGAGTAGTGCTCTCTCCGGGATCTCGCAATGCGCCACTCGCCATTGCTTTCAACCGTCATCCGCAAATAGATTGTTACGTAGTCGTGGATGAACGCTGTGCTGCTTTCTTCGCTATGGGCATGGCACAACAAACGGGCAAAGCTGTTGCTATCGTTTGTACCTCGG
>JBCCJE010000067.1:0-12099 GCA_039027925.1 Bacteroidota bacterium | reverse complement strand
GAGAAAATTACGGTAACCGCAGAAAGCCAAAAATGAAATTGCTGGCAGGTATGTACCTTCTCTGCTAGATTGCCCTCCACGTATTGATAAAAAAAACCAGCCATCCCGAATCCTTTGAATAGATTATAAGGTAAGGTAGCGTCGCCTTGCCACGGTTGAACTTTCCACGCTTGAATAGCTCCGTCGGTGTGATAATCATACCCTTTTAGAAAAATGGAAAAATCCTGCATTAAAAATGGAAAAAAATAAAAAGCTAAAAATCCGACTAGCATCACCAGTCCAATTTTTACAAGGTCAGATTTTTTTTCATTGAAAAATAAGACGAAAAAGAACAAAGGAACCCAAAGCACCACCGAATACCTCGAAAGCAAACAAAGGGTCAATGCTGCCCCTTTTAAAAAATTGGATTTCGTAAAAATGGAAAGCGCAAAAATAAGATAGTAACCCGCAATGAGTGTCTCCACGGAATACCGAAAAACGCCTTCGTTATCTCCCAGTTGAAAAAGATGTAAAAGATAAAAACTAAATCCTCCTACAACAATAATCTTCCACCCAACTAATCCCCAGTCCAACATTTTTTTAAAAAAAAATAAAAACCCAATCATCAGTACGCCGAAGGCCAACCAGCGATAATCAAATTGGAATACCTCCGAAATAAGGAACGGCATCCACGTCATCGGTAGGTAAGTGGGATAGAGGGCATGATCTAGCGTCCACTCCGTGATCATTTTGTAGGGAAAAATTCCGTGCAAAAATCTATCAACCATGATGCCTATTTGGGGAATAACGTCGGAGCCTTCGGGGTCGTAAAAGTTGACGGGGAAATTTCGAATCTCGTGCTTTAGGAAATGTCCTGTTTTCCAGATGCCTAGCAATGCGATGATAAAGGTTAGTATTTTTTTGGTGATCGTTGAGTTGTGTCTCCATCGGTTTTCCTCTTCGAACCTTAGGAGCGATATTTTTTGGTAGCTAAAAATCAAAAATCCAACGCCAACCACTAGCCCACTCCCTAAAGTAATCAGAGGACTCCAAAAAATCCCAAACTTATTTTTCCAAACCGAAAGCATCAGTACCTCAAGTCCACTAGCAGCGAAAATGATAAATACTGAAAGCAGGGAGATGATTCTTTTTGGAGGCAAGAGCTTTATTTTTTAGAGTCGCCGTACCGTAGTCTCAGCTTTTAATTGAAAATCAGTATCGAGGTTGATTAAGTTTAGACCAGGTGTTTTTCCCACTTCAAGGCTTCCTAAATCTTTTTCAAAACCTAATGCTTCCGCTCCGTTCAAAGTAGCCCAGCGAATCAATGTCTCAAAAGGAAGGTAGGACTGGTATCTTGCAATCGTTTTCATTTCGTCCAAAATGGACAGTTGCCAATTGGAAGTCAGGCTGTCCGTCCCAATCGTCATTTTGGCATTAGCATCCAAAAAAAGTTGATAGTTAGGCAAGCGGTTTTCGATGTATAGATTAGCATTGGCGCAAGTCGCCCAATAGACATCATTGCTCCACCGTTGAGCTGCTTCAATGTCCTCGGCGGTACAAGTAGTGTTGTGCACTAACAAGGTGCGCACGTTTGGGTTCATGTGTGCCAGGGCGTAGTGAATTGAGCGTTTTCCGTTGGCATGAAAATCATCAATCGGGATATTGAAGCCCTGATAAAAGTCAATGAATCCGCCAGTTTTATTGACAAAAAATTCGTTCTCGGCGGGCGTTTCTTGATTGTGAATACTGACGGTACAATCTGCTCCGTTCGCCTCATTGATAAGGTTAAAAAGATTTTTCGAAACGGAGTAAGGAGCGTGCGGAACAATGCTTTTACGGTTTTTCCCCATATCACTTTGTCCATCAAAAACTGCCTTGTATTTTTCAAATTCACTTGCTGCCCAATGCTCCTGAAGAAAGTCAAACATTTCTACAAAAGTGTAGTAGTGAATGGGACTTCTGGATTTTGTAGCTGCCGTGTCTATCTTGTTAGAAATATCACCAACCGCAACAATTCCATTGTCAAACATCTCCTGATCTGCTTTGACGATGGCCGCGTCTATTACTTCTTGACCTACATCTCTGAACGAAACTACGCTCGTAATGAATGGAATCAAACTTGTACCCGTTGCCACCTTACCTTTCATGTGTGAAAGCTCCAAATGACAATGCGTATTGATAAATCCTGGAACAATTACGCCTTCGTAAATTTCAAGGCTGGCGTGATCGTGATTGACTCTTTCATCAATGGAAAGTATTTTGCCTGTATCATCCAAAACGACAACGCCATTTTTTATGGGCTCCGAAACAATTGTAAAAATGTAGTCAGTTGAAATCTTGCGCATGATCTTTTTTGATTATGATGGGGTTGCGAGCTAATAGAATCAAATTTCAAACTTAACCTCCTTCGTGTTAAATTTGTCCACACCCCGATTCGTTTGTAACAATAGTTTTCCGAACGACCCAATTCCGATAATTCTTCCTTGAAATACCTCTTCGGAGTGGGGCAACCGATAGAAGGCATCCTCCATGTAACGGTACAAATTATCTAAGTAATCTGCTTTTATTTTTTCGATAGCGTTAGCCTTTAATTGAAGGTAACGGACTTCGACGGTTTTGCACAGCATCTCTAGGCATTCATCTAAATTAAATGCCCGCTCGGTTTCTAATTGGAGTGAAGTTGGATTCGGAGCATCGCTCTTGAAAATAGTTTGATTGATATTGATTCCAATCCCGATGATGCTGTGCTGTAGGTTTTTTGCTTGCAAGGTATTTTGAATCAAGATACCCGCAATTTTTTTATCACCAACGTAAATATCGTTCGACCATTTTATCTTGGCTCCGTTGGAAATATACTTTTTCACAAAATCCAAAACGCCCAAAGAAATGGCTTGGTTGAGGTGAAACTGATCTTTAGCGGGCAAAAATATAGGATGTAGAATAACGGTCATTGAGATGTTTTTGTCAGGAGCACTCTCCCAGTAACTGCCACCTTGTCCTTTCCCTTGCACTTGATGATAAGTCGTAATGACAGTTCCTTCGGGTGGATTATTTTTTGCAGTTAGCTGTGTGGCAAAAGCATTGGTGGAAGGTAACTCCGCAAATTCGTACAATGCCTTGCCGATAAAAAGAGTTTTCTTAATAGTATTCAACCGAGTTAAATTTGTTAATTTCGTAAATTGAATTGAACGATTTTGCAAGTATAGCTTTTATAGATCGTGCAAAAGAAAATTTTTACCTTTTTTTTAGAACTGAGAAAGGATTTTGCGCCGAAGCAAAACTAATATTTTCAAAGAGTATTTTTCATTTCTTTTCCCATTTCTACATTTTTCAAAACTAAAATTCTAAGAGGACACACAATTTGAATTCACTACAGACTCAACACCAAGAACTCACCGGCGAAGCCTTGAACGCCCTAATCATAGACAGCATTCAGGATATTAAAGGAAAAAATATTGTACAGTTAGATTTGAGACATTTGGACGATGCTCCGACTGACTACTTTATCATTTGCGAAGGAGATTCCAATACGCAGGTAAAGGCCATTGCTGACAATGTATATATGAGGCTCAAAAAAGAAGGGCACACCCTTCCGTCTCACTACGAAGGTCAACAGAATGCTTTGTGGGTGCTGCTAGATTATTTCTCTACGGTCGTTCACGTTTTTTACAAAGAGACACGGCAGTTTTATGAGTTAGAGGATTTGTGGGGAGATGCCATCTTTACGGAGTACGATAACTTGTAAATGTAATGTTGTACTTCCTTTTATTATCGGACAAAGGCGTTGAAAAGTGCATTTGTGGACGATAAGCAAAAGATTATCTAAAAATACCAACGATTTACCGAATCAAGCGTTACAAGTACCGACGAGATGTTAATTAAGAATTAAGAATGAAAAATTAAAAATTAAGAATTGTTGAGGTAGATCATTAGTTAGCGATAAGTCATTACGACTAGGTCATTTTACCAAGTACAAAGAAATCAAATCGCATGGAAAATAAAAATAATAATTCTCAGGACAATAAGCCGGGCAACAGCAAATTCAATTCCTATTGGATTTATGGTCTGTTGGCATTATTGTTATTAGCGTTAAACTTCTACACGCTACAATCCACATCAACGGATCCTTTGGACAAGGGTCGGTTCTTCTCGATGTTGGAAAAACAAGATGTTGAAAAAGTCGAAGTCATTAACAAGGAGCAGGTCAACGTCTTTCTTACCCAAGAGGCATTGAGTAGTGATACTTATAAAGATGCTATTCAAAGTAAGTTCGCATCTGGTCGGGCGAATTACGTTTTCGAAATTGGCGATTACGCTTCTTTCGAGGAACAAGTAAGAGAAGTCCAAAATCGGGCTAAGATTCCCGCCTCGGAGGTAGTTTATCTGGATAGCAAAAGTAAGACGAATTGGATTCCTACCATCTTGAATTGGTTGCTGCCCGTATTTATCATCATTGCTATCTGGTTATTTATTCTTCGTCGGATGGGTGGTGCAGGAGGAGGCCCTGGGTCTCAGATTTTCAATATCGGAAAATCCAAGGCAACGCTTTTTGATAAAAACACCAAGGTCAACGTTACTTTCCAAGATGTAGCAGGATTAGACGAAGCGAAGGAAGAAGTTATGGAAGTAGTGGACTTTTTGAAAAATCCAAAAAAATATACTGCGCTGGGTGGTAAAATTCCAAAAGGCGTACTACTAGTAGGTCCTCCGGGAACAGGTAAAACCCTATTGGCAAAAGCCGTTGCGGGAGAAGCAGGTGTTCCATTTTTCTCCATCTCTGGTTCTGACTTTGTGGAAATGTTTGTGGGAGTGGGTGCTAGCCGAGTTAGAGATTTGTTCAAGCAAGCCAGAGAGAAAGCCCCTTGTATCGTCTTCATTGATGAGATTGATGCTATCGGACGCGCCAGAGGCAAAGGACAATTTCAAGGTGGCAATGATGAGCGAGAAAATACATTGAACCAACTACTGGTAGAGATGGATGGTTTCTCTACCGATAAGGGGGTAATCCTGATGGCGGCGACCAACCGACCAGATGTACTGGATAGCGCACTATTGAGACCGGGTCGTTTTGATCGTCAAATTGGCATTGATCGTCCCGATTTAGTAGGACGGGAAGCTATCTTTAAAGTTCATTTGAAAAATATCAAAACGGGAGCAGGGGTCAAGCCTGATACTTTAGCAGAGATGACGCCGGGTTTTGCGGGTGCAGAGATTGCAAATGTTTGTAACGAGGCAGCTTTGGTGGCAGCACGAAGAAATAAAAAAGAAGTAGATATGGATGACTTCAATCACGCCTTGGACAGGGTGATTGGAGGTTTGGAAAAGAAAAACAAAATCATCGCCCCCGCCGAAAAGAAAATCATTGCTTACCACGAAGCGGGGCACGCAGTTTGTGGATGGTTTTTGGAAAATGCAAGTCCGCTAGTGAAAGTAACTATCGTTCCGAGGGGAATCGGGACTTTAGGATACGCTCAATATTTGCCGAAGGAAGAGTACATCACACGTACCGAAGCATTGTTGGATAGAATGTGTATGACTTTTGGAGGACGAGCAGCGGAGAAGATTGTCTTTGATAAAATTTCCACGGGCGCACAAAGCGATTTGGATCAAGCTACCAAAATGGCTTACAGTATGATCGCCGTTTTCGGGATGAACGAAAAAGTAGGAAATGTTTCTTTCTACGGGATGCAGCAAGATCAATTCAACAAACCTTACTCGGATGAGACTGCTACTTTGATTGATGATGAGGTGAGAGCCTTAGTAGAATCTCAGTACCAAAGAGCGCAGGATTTGCTGAAGGAACGTAGAAACGAATTGGAGATTTTGGCCAATGAGTTACTAGAAAAAGAAGTACTATTAAAATCTGATGTGGAGAAATTAATCGGTCCTCGACCTGCGGAAGAGAAAGCTAAAGCTGAAAAATTAGCGCAAGGGGAAGATGATAATCCATTCACGGAAGAGTCCGGAACCTCCTCTACCGATTTACCAGATGATGCTCCGATTGTGGAGTAAGAAGGTTTAGGTTTTTCAAAAAAAATCCCGTTTGCTTTTCTTAGCAAATGGGATTTTTTTTTGGTCATAAAGTGAACCCTTCAAAAAGAAGGATAAAACAACAAATCATGCACCACGCCATTGGATTGGAAATGTGTCCAATTCCACTTTTCGTATTTCAGCCTATCCGCAATGATATTTAGAATCGTAGCATTGACCCCCATACCCAGATGACTACCTCGTACCTGAATGTTCTGCGCAATCTCTGATTCGTACGCTTCCATACATACCTCCCAAGGAACGACACCGTCTTGTTTAGAATAAATAGAAGTAGTAGGTACGGGAGTAGGCTTAGGCAAATCTGCTAATAATTCGGGATCAAGATCAACTACTCTTTTTCCGTCGGAAATTAGGTTGTACAACCAAGTAGCGTAATTGGGTGCCGTGATACCTCTAAACGGAGATCCTAGGGTGATAACTTGGCGAACCATTTCGGGCTTTTCTTTAGCGATCTGTCGAGCATATACCCCTCCCAAACTCCAACCAATGAGGGTGACTTCCCGCCCGTGTGATTCGTGGATTTTTTCTAGTTTATCCATCAAAACGTATAAGCTCTGAACCTTGGCAGTATTTCTACCCATATCCCAGCCGTAAGACTGATAGCCTAGATCATCAATAAAATTTCGTAGTAGTTTGGTGGAGTTATCACTTGCCATGAAGCCGGGAAGGACTAGCACAGGATGCCCGTCTCCTTTTTCTTTTTTGTGAAAAAACTTACGGTAGGGAGCAGAAATTCCCAATTCCGTAACGGCTCTTCCAATTTCGGTAGCAAGCCAAAACAAAGACGGACGCTTTGTCTGCTGTGGTTTATTTGATTGTGGCATACAGCGTGTATTAAGTTAATAATTTGTTTTTCTATAGTTTCCAAAGCCCAAGGTAATTCTTTTTTAGATATTTAAAAATCTAAATTGACAAGTCTATGACGAAGGGTCGTCCCTCGTGGTAACTCTGTAAATGACTTAGAAACAGGTTTAAAATCGGTTTTTAACAAAATTTTATGGTTGGGAAAGATTCATTTATTATCTTGCTTGAACTACAAAAAGTAACTCAATAAAACCTAGAGAAATTTCATGGAAAAAATCCTAAGAGATTCAAAGTTTCAAAAAAAATTAGTCCTCATTGCCGAAAAAACAGGGGAATCATTCGAGGATGTTTATAGCCAAGCTAAGGAGTACCTGGCTGAATTATACACCCAACACCGCCCCATTACCAACCTGCTGGGAATGGAATTTTCTTCCTACGTCCTTTCCCGAGGGTACAAAAAGACCATAGACATCAACCCCGCCGAAGTCAGAAAATTAACCGATCTGGCCCGAAGGTATCCCATCGCTTTTGTGATGACCCACAAGACTTACATTGACATGTTTGTACTTGCGGTGGTGTTGACCCGGCACGGTATTCCGCTGCCTTACACCTTTGCGGGGATCAATATGGACTTCATGGGTTTCGGTCAGTTGGCTCGACAAAACGGAGTGATTTTTATTCGACGATCATTCAAAGATAACGAAGTGTACAAAGCTACGTTGCGTCATTTCATTACCTCGCTCGTGAACCAAAAATCTCATTTTATGTGGGCCATTGAAGGGACGCGCTCGCGTACGGGGAAGTTGGTTTGGCCAAAGGTGGGTATTTTAAAATACATCAAAGAGGCAGAAGAAGAATCCAAACACCCCGTCAAATACATTCCCGTTTCGGTAGTCTATGACTTGATTCCCGACGTAAAAGAAATGACCCTCCAATGGCGAGGTAAAAAGAAACGCCCCGAAAGTCTGAAATGGTTTTTGGAATACGTAAGAGAAATGGGAAAATATTTTGGTAAGATTTCTCTCCGATTTGGAACACCCGTGGATACCACCGAAAAACTTTCCGTTGACATCATCACAGAAGGAAAAAATGTAGCTGCCTACTCCGGAAAACTTCCTCGTATGGCTTTAGAATTGGTTCACCAGATCAATCAGGTGACTCCCGTGACGACTACATCGTTGATTTGCATTTCACTTCTAAGCAAATTTTCGCTGACCAAAAGAGCCATTGAAAATGATGTCGTGCACTTGATGCAATTGATCGAAAAACGAAAACCCGACGCCTTGGTAGATCGAGGAAAACCTATCGGGGAAAGTGTGCAGGCTGCTCTGAATCTTTTGATTCGAGCCAACTTAGTTTTACAACATGGCGACGCACTTCATGCCAAATATGTTATTGTCTCCAGTAACTATCTCCAAGCGACTTACTACGCTAACATGTCAGTACACCATTTGTACCACCGAGCGTTCATTGAGTTGGCTTTACTCAAAGCATCGGAGGAAAAACAAGAGGACAGAGAAACCACTTTTTGGGAAGAGATCATGGAATTAAGATCTTTGTTCAAGTTTGAGTTTTTCTACTCCCAAAAACCTGAGTTTTCGGATGAGGTAGAGTCCAACTTAGAGGTGATGGACAAAAACTGGAACAAAGTTATTCTGCGGAACAAGACCAAAATGTTGGAGTTTTTGGAAAAGGAAAATGACCTGATTGCTCCAGTAGTTCTATATACATACATTGAGGCTTACCGAGTAGTGGCGTATGCTTTACAAAATATGCAGCGGACTCGAATTTTTGATGAGGGAAAATTCATCAACGATTGTTTGTTCCTCAGCGAGGAAATGCACTGGCAAGGAAGAATCCAGCGGATCGAGTCGGTTTCCAAACCATTTTTAGTTAATGGTATTCGGCTAGCGCAAAACTTAAATTTGATACCTAATAAAGAGGATGATAAAAAAGAAGCTATTCAAGGTTTCATTCATCAACTCGATCACATCGCCGAGCGCATCAGAGTACTACAAGGTATCACGCTAGCCAAACCTACCGAAGTTGCCGAGTTGATTCCCGTAGAAAGAGAAATTGTCCCCGGCTCAAAAACGGATGCCATCACCCGACCGATCATGGAAGCCGAAGGAGGAGCGCACATCGGAGCATTTTTCGATTTGGATAGAACGTTGATTAGAGGATTTTCTGCGAAAGAATTTTTTCAAACCAAAATACTTAGTGGGCGAATTACGGCGAGAGAATTGATTGCTCAGTTTGCGGGAGTGATTGTTTACGCTACTGGGCAGGGTAATTTTGCGGGACTAGCTGCGGTAAGCGCGCAGGGCGTGAAAGGAGTAAGAGAGGATGTCTTTATCGAAGTAGGCGAGGAAGTTTACCAAAGATATTTGGCGGATGAAATTTACCCAGAGTCAAGAGCATTGGTAGCGGCACACATGGCTAAAGGACACACCGTAGCGATTATTTCAGCGGCTACTCCCTATCAGGTCAATCCCATTGCACGTGATCTGAACATTGAACATGTGATGTGTACTTTTATGGAAGTAGAGAACGGCGCATTTACTGGACAAATCATTGAACCTGCTTGTTGGGGGGAAGGTAAGGCTCACGCAGCTAAAGAACTCGCTAAAAAGCATAACTTGGATTTGGCTAAAAGTTATTTCTATACCGATAGCGCAGAAGATCTGCCTTTGTTGGAAATTGTAGGAAAACCCCGTGCGATGAATCCAGATACCAAACTCTCCGCCATAGCGTACCAAAATGATTGGCAAGTGTATCGCTTCAATGCTGACAAACCCAGAGGGGTTTCTAACATTGTACGTACGGGAATGGCTTTGGGAGGGTTAGTCCCCGCAGTAGTGAACGGAGTAGTATCCGGCGCATTCAATATGTCGTGGACAGAGGGGGTCAATTCTATGATGGCAACGGTGGGGGATATGGTTTGTTCTATGGCAGGGCTACAGGTGGCCGTCAAGGGTGAGGAAAACCTTTGGAAAAAACGACCAGCCGTTTTTATTATGAATCATCAAAGCAGCGTGGATTTATTTTTGGCTGCCAAACTGGTTCGAAAAGATGCCGTTGGCATTGCAAAAAAGGAACTGAAAAGAATGCCCATCATCGGTCAACTCATGCAAGCAGCGGGCGTGATTTTCATAGATCGAAAAAATAAAGAAAAGGCAATCGAAGCGATGCAACCCGCCGTGGATGCTTTAAAAAATGGAACATCTATTATTATTTTCCCAGAAGGCACTCGAAGTAAAGACTACACTTTAGGGAGATTTAAAAAAGGAGCATTCCATTTGGCCATGCAAGCCAAAGTCCCCATCGTTCCAATTGTAATTCGAAACGCACACGATGCCATGCCTAAAGGTTCCAGTATTTTTCGGCAAGTAGCCATTGAGGTAAAAGTGTTGCCGCCCGTTCCGACCAATCGCTGGAATAAGGGAAATATGGAAAAAAATATGGAAAAGATTCGAAATGAATTTTTAGAAGAGTTAGGTCAGGAAATTCCCAAAAAACAACTGAATGGAGTTAGTGCGAATGGGGTGAAAATATCTTCTAATGGGAAGGTGAAAAAAGATTAAAAACAAAACGTGGTTATTCAGAAGACAGAAGCGAGAATTGAGACACATCTCATATTTTGTCGCTAGTTTTCTCTCCTCCCTCTTCTGTTGAATGACTACAACAAAACTATATAACAATGACTTTACGAGTTGGACTTCTCGGAGGTGGTTCTTGGGGAACTACCGTTGCCTCACTTTGTGCTCGCAATGCACCTACTAAGATGTGGGCAAGAAATCAAAATACGGTTGACGAAATCAACAAACATCATCGCAACGAAAAATATTTGCCAGGTGCTCAACTGACCGAATCACTTACCGCAACGCATTCCATCAAAACAGCTATTCAAGATGCCGATGTATTGGTCATGGGAGTCCCCGCCCAGAGTTTTAGAGGAGTGCTAGAAGATGCCAAACCGTACATTCGCCCTTGGATTCCGATCGTGAGTTTGTCCAAAGGACTAGAGCGAGGAACAAAAATGCGGATGACCGAAATTATCGAGTCCATCATGCCGGGGCATCCAGCGGGTGTTTTGACGGGGCCTAACTTGGCCAGAGAAATCGTAGCGGGTCAAGCTGCGGCAAGTGTGATTGCGATGGTTGATGATACAATTGCTAATGCCTTGAAAAAAGTATTTAGAACGGGGCTGTTCAGAGTTTACACCAACGAAGATGTCGTGGGCTGTGAACTAGGAGGTGCGCTAAAAAATGTCATTGCCATTGCTGCAGGGATGGGAGATGGTGCTGGTGCAGGGGATAATACTCGAGCCGCCATTATCACGAGAGGACTAGCAGAATTGACCAGACTAGGAGTAGCAATGGGAGGTAAGCCACTTACCTTTTCGGGGCTAGCCGGCATGGGAGATTTAGTAGCCACTTGCAATAGCCCGCAAAGTCGAAATCGAACAGTAGGTTTCCAATTGGGAAAAGGACGATCTCTGGATGACATCATCAACGAAATGTCTATGGTAGCCGAAGGCGTTAAAACTTGCGGCGTAGTTCGAGAGTTGGCCAAAGCGTACGGAGTGGAAATGCCAATCACGGAAGAAATGTACAAAGTAATCAATGAGGGCAACACGGTGAGAGAAGCGTTCCGAGGATTATTGAGCCACGAGAGTGGAGCAGAAAGTGATCCAGGATAAAAATCCCACATCACGGGGTCACTTCCCGTGACCCCGTGATTTAAGATTTAAGAAAAAGCGTAAAATTCCAACAACCAGAATTTTACGCTTTTATTTTTTCTAAAATGCCAATACCTACGCCTTCTCCAATTTCGGCAACTTCGAAATAATTGCCCCCAACTTCATCGCTCTACCAGAGTCCCCATCTATCTTCAATCTCCCCTGAATAAAAGCAGCTTGCAAACTCATTTTTCCCTGACCAATTTTCATCAGGTGCTCATCCGAAATTTTGAAAGTGGCATCAGGCGTTTTAGCTTTTCCTTTCCGAACTGTCCCCGGAGATTTATTTAAGTTCACCTGCCAAAATGTTTCGGGATCGCCCGTCACGTGAAATTGGAACAATCCATTATTGGGTTTGATAAACTCCGCAGCGGCCTTTAGCTCTTTTCGAAAATGAGCAAAGAGCGCATCCGATTTCGCTTTTTGGGGTTTAGCCTTGGTTTTCTTTTTACCCCTTTTTAAGATAGCAGCTTCAAGTTCATTAGCAGACTCACGGATTTATCTAGAAAAGTCATCAATATCGG
>JBCCJE010000066.1:0-12108 GCA_039027925.1 Bacteroidota bacterium | reverse complement strand
TTTGGTTAAAAGTGGTGGTACTTTTTAGATGGCCACTTCGATAAAAGGATCGTTTAATATTTGATGTATTGCCATTTACATTATCGTTTTTAAAAACACCGAACCCAACCCCGTAGGCAATGCTGTCATTAAAGAATTGAAAATTGTTGAATCCATTACCTATCTCTCTTAATTTTTTCCAAGTCTTACCTCCGTCCGAAGTTTCATAAGTGAAAGTATTGGAACCTCCGATCCATCCTTTTCTTTCATTAATAAATCCAATGCCTTGAACATAATAATAACCATTTGGAGAATGAATGACTTCTTTCCAATTTTTTCCCCCATCTGTAGTTTGGAGATGGTAAAAATCTCCTGATCGGACATTTCTCTGTATAGAGATATACCCCCTGTCCCTAGTGGGAAACGCAAACTTCCAGGGATATTCTCCAATTTGCTCAGAAATATAAACTGTATCCCAAGTAGTACCGCCATCTAGAGTTTCTAGCACCATTGATCTACTATTATCTTTGTCTCTAGTAGATCCACCGATAATCAAACCATGTGATTCATCAAAAAAGTAAACGGCAATTAAACTTCTTGCAATGTGATTTAGATCGTAAGAATACCAATTTTTTCCTCCGTCATTAGTCTTTATAAAATAAGAAGGCCCCCTTACTCGGCCTACTCCTACGATAAAATCGTCGGTTACTTTTTGAAGACCGCATAGCCCTTTAGGATTAGGACCAATAAATTGGACAGGTGTCCAATTTTTTCCGCCATCCTTAGTTTCGTAAAGAGCTGTAGTATCCCTTGATCGAAGGTAAGGATCATCAGTTCCAATGGTGCCTAACCATCCTTCTTGGCGATTTTTGAAAGTAATACAGCGGAAGAAAGTACCCTTATTTTCAAGCATAACTTCCCAGCTTTCTCCGCCATCCTCGGTATAGACTAAGTAGCCTCCACTATTAATGACAAAGCCAGTTTTTTCATCAAAAAAGTGTAGGTCGTCGGTTCGTCCTCTTTTGATAGGGTAGGACTCTAATTTTTTCCAACCCACAGCGTATTCCTGGTCTTGAATTTTTTGAAGTGGTGCTGTGATTTTAGGCGTACAACTACTTCCTAAAAATATTAGTGCTAAACAAAAGTAAAAGGAGTAAAGAATAGTTTTCATTCAAATTTTATTTTCGACGGGCGTAAAAATAGAAAATAGGATTTAAATGAAATGTAAAGATTTTATAATTTGAGCGTATTTTTTCTGATAATTTTTCCACTTTTTTTATTGGTTGCCCTAGAGTTTAAAAATTAGTTTTATACATTTGTTATACAAGTATTAATGATATTCTCTATGACAAAGAATTTAGGACATTTAGAAGAAAGCATATTATTAATGGTAATGATCGTGGAGGAGGCGTATGGCGTTTCAGTAGCTGAAGCCTATGAGCAACATACCAAAAATAATATATCTATCCCTGCTGTACACACGGTGTTAAAAAGATTAGAGGTGAAAGGAATGGTCAAATCCGCAATGGGAGAAGCAACCCCAGAAAGAGGTGGTCGGCGTAAGAGAATTTTTGAAGCGACACCCTACGGATACCAGGTGATTGTGGAGATTCGAGAAAATAGAAAACGCCTTTGGTCTTTGATTCCTAAGTTAGATTTATAGAGACTTAAAAAGAGTATGAAGAAAAAAAAGTTAGCAAATTCAAATGTAACGCCACCACGGTGGGCTAATCGTTTTTTGAATTGGTACTGTGATCCAGCACGCTTAGATGAAATAGAGGGAGATTTGCACGAGATATTTCTTTTGAGAACAAAAAGATATGGACTCCGCAAAGCTCAACTACTATACCTCAAAGAGGTTCTACTATTTTTTAGACCTATTGCTTTTAAGCCATTAAATCCAACTATTATGATTAGTCTGTACAAAAATTATTTTAAGATCGGTGCTCGTAACCTTTTTACCCAGAAAGGCTATTCTCTAATTAATATTACTGGGCTGGCTATTGCTTTAGCGGTGACATTACTGATGTTGTTGTGGGTGAAAGACGAATGGAATACTGATAAATTCCACGCCAAAGGTGATCGAATTTTTTTGTTAAAGCGATCCGTTCCTCTAGCTGACGGAAGTGTGGATATTCAGCACAAAGTACCTCACTTGCTGATGCAAGCTGCGCAAAACCAATTGCCAGAGGTCGAGCAATTTATTCCTATCGGCTGGGACGAAGAAATGACATTAAGTAGTGGCGAGAAAACCCTCAGAGCCCAGGGATCTTCTGCTAACGTAGGTTACTTCGAGTCCTTTTCCTTACCAATACTAGCTGGAACAGTTCGTGATCTCGAAGAGCAACAATCTGCTGTTGTTATCTCTGAATCACTAGCCACTAAATTTTTCGGTAATACGTGGCGATCTACGGCTATTGGTGCTACTATCAATCTAAGTGAAGTAGGTGACTTACTGGTAAGTGCGGTGTACCAAGACTTTCCATCAAACTCTTCCATTCAGCAAGATTTTTTCTACTCTTTTGACAATTTTGTTCAGCAACACGAGTGGATGCTAGACTGGAGAAATTCAGCCGTACAGGGTGCTTTGTTGTTAGCCGAGGGTACGAAGCCAGATGAAGTTGCTCAAAAGATTGAAAGCATCTACCGATCGCACCAAGAAGGAGATATGCTAGAAGGTGTTATCTTACAAAAGTTTGAGAACGCTTACTTGTACGGCCAATTCGATGAGCAGGGAAAAGTAGCTGGAGGTCGTATTGAATATGTACGAATGTTTGCTATCGGTGCTTTACTACTATTGATTATTTCCTGTATTAATTTTGTCAATCTCTCGACTGCGAGAGCCTCCAAAAGAGCTAAAGAGGTAGGCGTGAGAAAAACAATTGGTGCAGGTAAAAATTCTTTGGTTACTCAGTTCATGGTAGAAGCAGGAATGATTACGTTTATATCAGTTGGGTTAGGGCTGCTGATAGCCCAACTAGCACTATCGCAAGTTCGATTAATAACTGAAAAAATGCTATACTTTGATTACGCTGATCCAATGTTTTGGGCAGGTATGGGGATGGTTATATTATTAGCAACCATATTATCAGGTACTTATCCTGCGTTTGTGTTATCTTCTTTTCGACCAGCGGAAGTGCTCAAGGGTAAAATTCAAAGTCGCTCGGCAGGTATTGGATTGCGTAAAGGTCTGGTCATCATTCAGTTTGTGCTGGCTATACTATTGGTTGTAGGCGCATTTGTTATCAGAGAACAAGTGCATTACATACAAAATAAGAACTTAGGTATCAGCAAGGATAATTTAATTGTGATGGAGAGAGGGACAGCAATCGGTAATAATTACAGGGTACTCAAAGATGAGTTATTAAAAGCGCCGGGTATTGATAAAGTAACGATGGGGCCAGCTACGCCAATTGACATACCCTCCTCTTCGAGTGGCGTATCTTGGCGTGGAAAACGGGCTGAGGATCAGCATCAGGAATTTCGTTATTTCTGGGCAGCAAGTAATTTTTTGGAGACCGTTGATATACCTCTAGTCGAAGGTCGTTTTTATCGAGAAGATGCACCTTCTGATACCACTAGCATCGTATTAAACCAAAAAGCAGTAGAGGTGATGGGCATGGAGAATCCCGTTGGCAAAACAATTCAATGGTGGGGACGACAAAGGGAGATCATTGGTGTAGTGGAGGATTTTCATATCCAATCCCTCCACGAGAATATCAAACCTGTGGCTATTTTCTTATCCACCTACGCAACGGGGCTTTTGGTAAAAGCAAAAGAAGGTGAAATGCAAACGGCGGTAGCTAGCTTACAAAGTGTGTTCAGTAAAGTATTACCAGAGGTTTATTTAGATTATCATTTTGTTGATGATGAGTATCAACAAAAATATAAAAGTGAAGTACTGACGGGTACGCTTGCTAATTACTTTGCCCTAATTTCTATTTTTATTGCTTGCTTAGGACTCTTAGGTTTATCTACTTTTCTTGCTGAACAAAAAACAAAGGAAATCAGTATCAGAAAAGTATTAGGTGCTTCTATGGGAAATTTAATTGGTCTGTTGTCCAAGGACTTTTTAATACTGGTAGTGATGGGCCTAATCATAGGTATTCCCATTTCTTGGTATTTGCTAGATGGTTGGTTGACCAGTTTCGCTTATACCGTAGAGTTACAATGGTGGATGTTTGCTCTACCTGTTTTTTTAGCTATTATCATAGCGGCTATCACAATCAGTATTCAAGCAATCAGGGCAGCCCTTAATGATCCAGTTGGTGCTTTGGCAAGTGAGTAGAATCTATAAGAATGGACGGATGGCACTAGCTTAAATTAAAAGTATGCCTAAATTTTCAGTTCGTTAAAATTTTAGACATACTCTGAAAAGTCCCAGAGGACAACATATGGGTAGTCCCCAATATTATTTAACCCCTTCAAGATCAGTCTTAAAACAAAGTTGGGGGATTTACATACGGAACTTGGATTTAGGATACCTACATCTCATCAGTCATCTCAAAAATCATTTCTCCTCCATCCATAATTTGCTGGTGCGTGATGAAAAAATCCTCCAGTTTTTTCCCATTTAAGGAAACAGATTTGACGTAAATATTTTTTGCGGATTGATGATTAGCTTTGATACGAAAGGTCTTTTCGTGGGGTAGATGAATGATGGCGGATTGCACTTCGGGACTTCCTAAAATATATTTTCCCTCGGCGGGATTAACTGGATAAAAACCGAGCGCACTGAATAAATACCAAGCCGACATCTGCCCACAATCTTCGTTGCCCGCTAGTCCGTCGGGTTGAGTCGTGTACAGTTCATCCATCACTTGTCGGACTCGTTGTTTAGTTTTTTGACCTGCGCCAACGTATTGATACAAGTAGGGGACGTGATGGCTAGGCTCATTGCCGTGTACATACTGCCCGATGTAACCCGATATCCAATCTGGATCTTCCTCGGTAGATTGTTGAATTTCGAACATCTGATCCAACTTTTTTTCGAATGCTTGGTCGCCTCCCGTGAGTTGAATCAAGTCTTTTACATTTTGTGGAACATACCAATAGTATTGCCAAGCGTTGGCCTCGCAGTAATCTTCGGGATGATACGCCAAAGGATCAAACTGATCTTTCCAAGTGCTATTCTGTGATTTTGCTCTAAAAAAACCAGTCGCAGAATCAAAGTGATTACGGTAATTATTGGAGCGCGCTGAGAAATATTCGTAGTCTTCCGTTTTCCCCAAAAGACGGGCAACCTGTGCGATGCACCAATCATCGAAGGCATACTCTAGGGTTTTTGATACATTCCAACTGCCTTGCTCGTAAGGAATGTATCCTAATTTTTTATACGTTTCGATTCCAAAATCATCCTGCATCGCACTCGCTTTCATCGCCTCGTAGGCTTTTTGTTGATCTACGGGAAACCCCTTCAAAACGGCATCCGCCAAAACAGGAACAGCGTGATAGCCCATCATCATGTTGGTTTCGTTGCCCTGCATATTCCAAACGGGTAACAACTTATTTTCATCATAAAATTGTAGCATCGAATACATCAGCCCCTCCACCTGATCGGGCGCAGCAATCGTCAGCCACGGATGCAAGGCGCGGTAAGTATCCCACAGCGAGTAGGTGGAGTAGCGCGGATGCGTTTTGGTTTGCCAAGTTTTACCATCTGTTCCTTTATATTCCCCGTTGACATCTGAGAATAAAGTGGGTGCTAACATCGAGTGGTACATGGCTGTGTAAAACTGCGTCACGTTGTCCTCTGTTGCTTCTACTTCAACAGCTTGGAATGCTGCCTCCCAACGATCCAATGCTTTTTGTCGAATGCCTTCGAAATCAAAACCTTGCTGCTCGCTTTCCAAGTTAAGCAGGGCGTTTTGGGTGCTCACGGAACTGATACCCGTTTTGACCATGACTTCTTTTTCCGAAAAATCTAGCACCAACAGAATGTCCTTTCCATTGAGAGAATCTCCTGCTACGCGCACCCCGCTGTTGCTTTGTTCCTCAATGGTAAATGGGGAAGAAAAAACCGAAGCAAAGTAAACCCGTTGATCCTTCGCCCAACCCGTAGATTTACGACAACCCACAATGGTAGAGTCGTTGATGATGTTTACGTAACTCTCGGTGATCTTATCCCAATTGCGGGTATAACCTAGGTGTAGTCTAACTTTTTTATCGTCTTTTTCGAAGGTATATTTTTGTAAGCCAGTTCGCTCAGTCACGGTGAGTTCTACGTTGACTTGATAATCCTCTAGGTACACTTGATAGTACCCCGGACTTGCTTTTTCCTTATCGTGACTAAACCGTGAATATATTGTTGCAGCTTGATTGATGTCGTCTAGTTTTGCTTTTTTCAAATCGCCCGAAACCGGAAAATAAGAGATGTCGTATAAATCGCCCGCACCCGTTCCACTCAAATGCAAATGGCTAAATCCCGCAATGATAGAATCGGGATAATAATAACCCGATATCCAATCCCAGCCGTTGCGCCCATTGTCGGGACTCAACTGAATCATCCCAAACGGCACGGCAGCCCCGGGGTAGGTATTGCCTTTTCCACCAGTACCGATAAATGGATTTACGTAGGAGGCGAGTGAAGGAGAGTTTTCGGTTTTTTGTGTATCGCTCTGACAACTTGCAAAAAGGAGTAAGCTGAAAATGATGTAAAGTCCGTAGAGGGTAATTTTTTTATATGGGGAAAAAAACTTACGGTGCGGGGAATTAGTCATTAGAGGTATTTTTTAATTTTTTCCAGTAGATTACTTTGTCGTCACCATCTTTCCAGAAGTCTCTGATAACGGCTTCTTTGTGGTAGCCAAGTTTTTCGTAAAACTTCCTCGTCAATGCGAGTTCATCCGTTCCCGAAGTTTCTACAATTAAAATCCGTTGTCCAGTTGCGCTTAATTGCGCTTCGAGGTATGCCATCATTTTTTCTCCTACGCCTTGGCCTTGTAAATCACTTTTTACCCCAATAGCATAAAGATTATAAGTTCCCTCCGTCAATTGTTCGGGAGCGCAGAATCCTATGGATAAGGGGCGGTCATCTTCGGTTGCGGTAAACCAGATTTCCTCCGTTTTTGGATCATCAAAATAATTGGAAATCATACCGTCGAGCATATCGGAGGGAAATAATTCAATGGAATCTAGGACATCTTTTAAGTGCGGGACGTCCTCTTTTCTTACGGCTCTGATGATTGGTTTCATGTTGGTGATTTTCGTGAAGTAAGAATATTATTGTGTTTTTCGTAAAGGTATTCGTTAGGTGCAATTTACATTTTATTGTCTTATTTTTTTAAAAAAACGGTGATAGCCACGAAGTCACAAGGGCACTAAGTTTTTTTAAAGTCTTTGAGATTTGAGGACTTTGTGGCGAAAAAAACGGGGGTAGCCACGAAGTCACAAGGGCACTAAGTTTTTTTAAAGTCTTTGAGATTTGAGGACTTTGTGGCGAAAAAAACGGTGATAGCCACGAAGTCACAAGGGCGCTAAGTTTTTTTAAAGTCTTTGAGATTTGAGGACAAAAAAACAAAAGTAGTCATTAAGTTTTTCATTGGAGATTATGCTTATCTTGTGGAGTAAGAATATGTCTAAATTTAGCAAAGGCAAGAGAGATATCAATAACAAAAATAAAATAATGAGCAAATGAAAAAGACAATGCTTCTATTAGTCCTCATCTCTACTTATCATTTCCTTTTTTCCCAAAATGAAGATTTAGTGCTCCTCGGTAAGGGGAACGCTTTGTATGAAATGATTGACTATGAATTTGATTTTGATGGCGAATTAGAAAATCTCGATACCACCACAATCGAAGGAAAAATAAAGCACGAAATACTTAATACTCAGAAAGAAAATATCCTAAAGAAGTCGCTTTATTACTTCGAAGAGTTGATGGAGGAGTTTCCTGAATCTGATTTATACTTTCGAGCAATGAATAATGCAGCGTCGGTTTCATATCAATTAGGTGACGATCAAAAAGCCATAAAATACTATAATTCGATTTTGGGAAGTAGAGCTAACGATAAAGAAGAGGGTGGGGTAGGAAGTGGAATAATGGCAGAACAGTATGCACTTTACAAAAACGGAGCTTGCAAAAGACTAGCAGAAATTTATATCGAAAGAAAAGAATTTAAGAAGGCCATCAAATGTATTAAATTAACTGAAAAATATCCTTACCGACATTTTTGCGGAAACGCATATGCTACTAATGATATTTACATCGCCACTTTATATACGAGATCATATAAAGGAATGGGAGATATCAAAAGGGCTTTGAATTACTCCTTGCCTCATATTTTTGATAATGGTTTAGCGAGCAATGAAGAGTTAGTAGAACTAACTGTACAAATCCTCAAAGAAAATTTTGATTCAGAAAATGTTGTAGCGGAGTTCGAAAAAGCGTGTGCAGAATATTATTCAGAGAAAAAGAAAAGGAAGAAGTACGAATGGACAGAATATTTCATCACATTTTTAGATACTAAAATTGAGTTGCCATTTTACGAATTACGATATACTGAAAATGCCTACGAGGTCATTGAAAAGCATCTTAAAGAATCATATTTCAAAAAATTGATAACGAAGTAATTTTCTTTTTGCAAATGTAGATATGCCAAATCTTTAAGATTTGGCATATCTTAAAAAACTACCGTTTTACTATTTTAAAAACCTCCTTTTGCTCTCTACTAGTGATTTTAAAAAAGTAAACGCCCGTTGCTAGTTTTTCTACATTGATAATCCATTCCTCTCCCACTTGTATCCCATCTTCTTTTTGGGAAAAACCAAGATCCTGACCCAGGACGTCCACCATTTCCAAACGAAGCCTGCTAGACGATTCGATATTGCTACTATTTTTAATGCGAATCATATCAGTAGTGGGGTTAGGAAAAATGGTCAACGCATCTTTTAAAACGAAAAAATCCAAACCACTGCCACAAGAGGTTAGCGTACTCAGGTCTTCATAAGGAAGCGACGATACACCGGAGGCAATAGCGCCTTTGATGATTTCATCTTCTATTTTGAGATAGCTTACGTGACAAAGATGCAAACTAAAAGAACTGAAAGTTGGACTAAATCCAAGCACAAAGATATATTCTTCTCCCTCGGAAAAAAGACTAGTCTCCACCCCACAGTTAGCGCCATTACCACTTCTGACAAATATTTCGGTATCGGATAATTCACCGAATAAGACTTTCTGAACTTTGGCATCTACGCCATCATTTTTTTCTTCCGTAATCTTGACTCGCAGTACGAAAACATTGGATTCAATGTTGGGGTCGAGCTGAGATACCGTTTCACAAAAAGTAGTAGTAACAAGACAATCACAAGCAAGAAGATGCGTGGATGATTGTAAATAGATGATGACGAGTAAAAGTATTATTTTTTTCATATGCGTTCTTTTGATTTGAAAGACATGGACATTTTGAGATAAGGTTGGTAATTACTTTATTTTTTTACTGCCATGAAGGCGTGAAGATCTTTTTTTGCCACGAAGGCGCAAAGGCACAAAGATTTTTAATGCCTATCGGCATATAGGTTTGAAAAGGGATAAAAACTTAGCGGCTTGGTGGCTAATTTATTTTTTGCACCTAAAGCTATGAGGTAGGCAATTTTCAATTTTCAATTCACTAATTTTCAATTAATCTCACATCTCCATCACCGCTTCCACATCCTCATCCAATTTTGGAGGTTTAGAAAATAACGAAATCCCTACGAATAGTGTCAGAGAAATGATTAGGGAAAGTGCCCCCACGTCAATATTATACGGAATCGGAACTTTAAATATTTTCAAATAGAAATTTGTACTAAGGCTGGATATGATCGCTACGTTGGCTGCTAGCCAAGTGCCTTGTTTCCAATTGAAGCCCACGGTGACGACTGGCACAATTGCCGCCGCAAAAGTACCCCAACCAAATGCGCCCAAAATAGCGACTAGATCTCCGGTGTACAAAGCAAAAACTGCCGCAACTACCGTAATCAAAAAAGTAGTCATCCTTGCCCAAAACAATTTATTTTTAAAATGAAATCCTAGTGCCTTCGGAATGTCGTGCATTACGGCGGCCGTTCCAATATTTAGGAAGGCATCGGCGGTGGACATGATAGCTGCAAATAATCCAGCAAATACAATTCCTGCCAAAACGGGATGTGCATAGTTTTGTAAAAACTGAGACGCTGCGGCGTCGGCATTCGCTAATTCGGGTTGTGCGCCGCTCAGTACCAATGCCCGCATGACGAGTCCAATGCTAATCCAAAGTAAAGCAGAAAATAAATATCCAAAGGCAGTAGTCGGTAAGATGTACCTCGCGTCGCTGACTTTTTTGTACATCATCATTTTGGTGATGACGTGGGGCTGCCCCGACCCTCCTAGACCAAAGACAAACAGCCAAGACAACGAACCAATCATACCGAGTGTACCCCACGGGCTAGTGGCTTCGGGGTCATCGTTTTGGATGATGCGATTGATTTCTGTGAATCCGCCGTCGTAGGTGTACATCGCCGTGAGGAATACGAGGGTAGCAGCAACTACCATCACGCCCCCTTGAATCAAATCAGAATAAACCGAAGCAACGATCCCTCCCGTCACGCTGTAAAAAACTAAAATGGAACAGGACACCAACACGCACATTTCCAAACTGATATTTGCTAAAAATTCAGTCTCTACCAAAATGTCTTTTAAGACTACCGACATCGCTAATATTTGGGTAGCTAAATAGCCGAATACGCCTAACAAGATAGCTACGGCGGTCAATAGGCTCGTTGAGTTTTTCCCATACCTTAACTTGACGACATCGGGAAGAGAAATGGATTGACCTAACTCGGCAAATAGTCGCAACCTTTTTCCCAATAAAAAAAAGGAGATGTTATAGCCCATGATGATACATACTACCATCCACACGGAACTCATGCCCATTTTGTAAACTAGTCCCGGTCCGCCCACAAATCCGAAGCCACTCAGCGTACTCGAAAAAACTGCGAATGCCGTGACCGCAATTCCTAAGTCCCGCCCCGCCATAAAGAAATCGTGTGTTGATTTGGTTTTTCTTAATGCCCATATGCCTACTAAAATGCAAAGTAGCATGTACAATCCTACGAAGGTTAGAATAATTGGATTTCTGTAGGCTTCCATTTTTTTTACTATTTGAAAAGGTTGTGTAACAAGGTATTTACGGATTACTTTCTTTGTGGTAATGGAGTGAGGTTTTTAGAATTTTTTCCATGCGTGAATATTTTGTTATTGTTTTAATTCTTCTGACACTGACTATTTATGGTTTTTAAGATTTCACCGAAGTTTCGGGACAAGTCTATGATGTTCCCTGTATGTGAATGTTTTGTTATTTATTGCTTTTTGTATTTCGCTTTGATCTTGCTTTTACGATTTCGTGAAATCTTGCTTCTTCTTCGGGGGTTAGTATCCAATCTTTGAACTTAAAAATATAGACGAAAGTAAAAATCAAAGGCGTAAACCACATCCCGTACATCATCCACGCGGTGGGTTTTGGAAAACCTAAAATAAAGTCATCGGATGGCGATGGGTAATTTTTCCAATAGGCAAAAACCATTAAGGTATAGACAAAAGTGTAAGCTAAAAATCCGAACGTAAATACTCTTCTGATTTTGGTATTGAGGTTAGCGTCTTTTTTGGTAGCTCCTAAAAACAATACAAATGCAAAAACGCTGATGACAAAAAGCCCGAATAGATAAGCCAACCATTTGACGGTGGGATCGGCGGCAACACTTGTACCCCCGTGGAGCATGGTATCAAATTTGGGGTGCACCGTGCCCGTAGCATTTTCGGGAGCGGGGATAATGCGTAGCGTAAGGATCAGCGCTAGAAAGCCAATTAGCAATATAAAGAATGCCCAAAAAGTATTTTTCATTTTTCTCATTCGGCAAATTACTCTTTTTTAGGAGATTAGAAAATGCTCGTTCAATTGATGAATGGGGCGAAGTGGGTATCAGAAGTAATGCGATTTGTCCAGGACTGATTCGAACCAAGTTTAGCGCAGCACTCTGGCAGGATGAAAAAACCAAAACGCAATTCACCCAACATATTCCGTCGGGCAGAATCGCTCAGCCCGATGAGATGGCGAGACTAGCGCTGTTTCTTTCCTCCGATGCGGCTAGCTACTGTACGGGAGGTATTTT
>JBCCJE010000065.1:0-12109 GCA_039027925.1 Bacteroidota bacterium | reverse complement strand
CAGCGACGCCAATAATTTCGTCAGAAACGTTAATAATATTCTCAGAAAAAATAGAAGAATTTTAGCAGAACTCAATCCAAATGGAAAATCCAAAGTCCACAAGGATAAGCTATTTGAGAAGGGATTCAAGTTTAGTTACTTCACCAATCTTTACAAAACCAAAGCTGGAAAAGTCTATTATTTCGTTTACGAACAAGGTTATCTTCCACTAGACAATGGATGGTTTGCGCTGGTGATTAGGAAGAGCTACGTGGAGTGAATTAAGAATAAATTAAAAATGGAGAACTGAAAATCATCAAATTTACGCAAGATAACTTTCAGTTCTCCATTTTCAATTTATCAGTTTTCAATTTTCAACTTTATTTAGAGGATAACGTAATGAACGGACAAATAACTTCCTCCAAAGAAATCCCCCCGTGCTGGAAAGTATTTTTGTAATAATTATTGTAGTGGTTATAATTATTAGGATACAAAAAGAAAGCATCTTCCTTGGCAAATATAAAGGTGGAACTCACATTAGGTCGCGGTAGCATCGCATCTTTAGGATCCCGAACCTCCAAGACATCTCCTCTCTGGTACTGTAGATTTCGACCTACTTTGTATCTCAAATTAGTGGTTGTCTCCCGGTCGCCTATGACTTTGGATGGTGTATTGACTCGAATAGTTCCGTGGTCGGTTGTCACTAATAATTGGCAGCCTCTTTCGGCAGCTCGTTGCAGGGCTTCCCAGAGGAGAGAGTTCTCAAACCAACTTTTTGTCAACGAACGATAGGCCTTTTCGTCACCTGCTAGTTCTTTCAAGACTTCCATCTCGGTTCTAGCGTGAGACAACATATCAATAAAATTATATACAATTACAGTTAAGTCGTTGTTCAAATAATTGAGCACACTATCTTGTACCTTTTTAGCGTAGCTTACATTGGTTACTTTTACGTAGTCCACGCTGATCTCTCTCCTCACTAATCGCCGAACTTGCTCTTTTAACAAATTATGCTCTTGCATATTTTTACCACCTTTCTCGTTATCATTTAGCCACCAATCGGGATAATGTTTTTGGATTTCGGAGGGCATCATTCCCGCAAAAATTGCGTTGCGAGAATACTGCGTTGAGGTTGGTAAAATAGAATAGAAGAAGTCTTCCTCCTCTATCCTGAAGTACTCCGCAAAGATTGGTTCAAGAATTTTCCATTGATCGTAGCGCAGATTATCCAACAACAACATAATGGTTGGTTGGTCTTTTCTCAATCTTGGAAATACTTTGTTACGCATCAGGTTATTTGACATCACGGGCACATCGTCGCTATTCTGCCCCACCCAATCCAAGTACCGCCGCTCCACGTATCTCGAAAATTCAGCATTGGCCTCATTTTTTTGCATTTGCAAAATTTCTCCCATTTGGGCAGACGAAGAAGCATCAAACTTCAATTCCCAGTTGATGATTTTTCTATAAACATCTACCCACTCTTCGAAGTTAAGTCCCGAATTAATATCCATCGAGATTTGGCGAAACTCTCTTTGATAGTCGGAGTTGGTTCTTTCACTCACTAAATCTTTTTTATCAATGATTTTTTTCAGCGTTAGCAAAATCTGATTGGGATTCACAGGCTTAATCAAGTAGTCGGTGATTCGAGCACCTAGGGCTTCTTCCATGACATTTTCCGCCTCATTTTTAGTAATCATCACTACTGGGAGGTGAGGATTGGTCTCCTTGATTTTGTTAAGGGTTTCAATCCCCGTAAGGCCCGGCATACTCTCATCCAAAAAAACAACGTCAATATCATTGGTAGTCTCACACTCTTCGAGAGCATCGTGGCCGTTACTCACAGCTATCACTTCGTAATCTTTTCTTTCCAAAAACATGATTTGAGGCTTTAGCAAATCAATTTCATCATCAGCCCATAGGATTTTAATTTTTTCCATAAACTTAGGTTGGTTTTAAACTCTTCGAGGCAAAGAGTCGGTTTGAAAAATTTTAAAAAGAGTGTAGCGTTGCTCTTCGATTTCGTACGGTTTTGTAAGGATCAAAATTGAAATTATATTTTTTCCCAAAAAAACAAAAAAAATCCGCAGGGAACACCATTTTTAAAAGATAAGTGGCGTAGGAAATAATTTATTATCACCGTTTTTCGGAAGGTTGTTCCCTCCTTCGCTGGGGAAAAACCCAATTCAACTAATTCTGACGCAACCCTTATTTAAGGTATTCCATCTAATGAGATACAAAATGTTCTTTGAAAAAAGAGTAAATGCAGTTCGAAGTATTTGAAACGAAAAGCATTCGTAAGATATTTTTTTGGAAAAAAATAATTCATTTTTCGCATGAATGGTATGCGAAGATAAGATTCTGTTATCTTTGATTTTCCATTGTTGAAGAACGCCCATTTAAAATTTGTTAGCGTACTCAACAATGGTCAATTGACAATTAAATGAATAAGAAAAAAATATTCAACGACCCTGTTTACGGTTTTATCAGTATTCCTCACGGAATTATTTTTGACCTGATTGAACATCCCTATTATCAAAGGTTGAGGAGGATTTCTCAATTAGGACTATCCCACTATGTTTACCCCGGTGCGCTCCATACTCGATTTCACCATGCGCTAGGTGCAATGCACCTGATGACCCGAGCAATAGAAACGCTTAGAAGTAAAGATGTGACCATTACCCGCAAAGAAGCCCGTGGGGTATTGATTGCAATATTATTACACGATGTGGGGCACGCACCATTTTCCCATGCTTTGGAACATACGTTAGTTAATGTTCACCACGAAGAATTATCTGAGTTGTTTATGCAGAAGCTAAATAAGGAGTTCAGAGGAAAGTTGGATGTAGCCATTCAAATTTTTAAAAACGAATATCCCAAAAAGTTTTTGCATCAGCTGGTGAGTAGCCAACTCGACATGGATCGGATGGACTACCTCAATCGGGATAGTTTTTTTACGGGGGTCTCGGAGGGAGTCATCGGTTACGACCGAATTATCAAGATGCTTACTGTCAAAAATAACGAACTCGTAGTGGAAGAAAAAGGCATTTACTCTATTGAAAAATTTTTGATTGCACGCCGCCTCATGTACTGGCAAGTTTATCTACACAAGACCGTCTTAGCTGCCGAGCAAATGCTCATCAGGACGCTACGGAGGGCTAAAGCACTCGCCCAACAGGGGATACAACTAGAAGCATCAGCGGGACTAAAGTTTTTTCTCTATAAAAATTTTTCCTCCAAAGATTTTAGGAAAAAGAAAGGGACTCAACTCCTTGATCAGTATGCTACTTTGGACGATATTGACATTCTAGCTGCGCTGAAAAGTTGGAGTCATCACGAGGATTTTGTCTTAGCTTATTTGTCCAAAAGTATTATCAATAGAAGGCTTTTTAAAATAAAAATGCAAAATGAACCTATTGGGAGTGACTTCGTTGAAGAGTTACGTCAGAAGCTAGCAAAAGACTTACCTAAAAATCGTTCTAATTTATTGAAATATTTAATATTCACGGGGGAAGAATCTAATAGTGCTTACACTATAAAAAAAGATGAAATAAAAATCCTCTACAAAAATGGCACAGTACTGCCAATGTCAGATGCCTCCGACCACGGTGTCCAACCAAAAATTATAACTAAGTATTATGTTTGTTATCCCAATGGAATCCTGTAATTTTATGTCCAATTGGATAAGTAATAATAATGTTAAATTCAATTAATAATATTTTACACAATCACCTTTTTTTATTAATCAAAACCAATTCAACTCAATTATGAAAAGATTGAACCTTATGCTATCTGTAGCTTTCATGCTTTGTAGTTTTGCTGTGTTAGCTCAACCTGGAGGAAATATGCCACCAGATGGTGAGCCAGGAAAATGCTACGCTAAATGTCTGATTGCAGATCAATACGAAACGACCACGGAACAAGTGGAAGTGAAAGCTGCTACTACTAGGGTAGAGACGATACCCGCAGAGTACGAGACGGTTACGGAGCAAGTAGTAGCCAAAGCGGCTGCATCCAGAATGGAAGTAGTCCCTGCCGAGTACGAAACTGTTACTGAGCAAGTAATGGTCACTCCCGAAAAGAAACGATTAATTCCTGTTCCTGCTAAGTACGAAACTTACAAGGAGACAGTAGAAACCAAAGCGGCTTCTACCCGATTGGAGGTAGTCCCTGCGGTTTACGAAACTGTTACCGAGCAGGTGATGGTAGAGCCAGAGAAAACTCGATTGGTAGAAGTTCCTGCGGAGTACGAAACTATTTCGGAAACGGTAGAAACCAAAGCAGCAGCTACAAGAATCGAAGTGATCCCTGCGGAGTACGAAAATATTACGGAAACTTACGAGGCTGAGCCAGCTGCTTCAAGAATTGAAGTTACGCCTCCTCGGTACGAAAACGTAACAGAAAGAATCGAAACTAAACCTGCTTCCACTAAATGGGTAAAGAAAAAAGCAGACAGAAACTGTCTTTCTGCTGATCCTAACGATTGTCAAGTATGGTGCTTGGTGGAAGTTCCCGCCGAGTACAAAACAGTAACTAGACGGGTCAATGTAGGCTGTGCAGGTGGCGACGGAACACCAAATTCTAATTGTACTAAAGAAGTGCCGATTCCTGCTAAGATGGCTACTCGTACGAGAAGAGTGATGAAGACTCCTCCACAAGAAAGAGTAATCGAAATCCCTGCGGAGTACTCTACTGTTTCTAAAACAGTATTAAAAACACCTGCGACTACTCGTGAAGAGGTGATTCCTGCTGTGTTCAAAACAGTAACTAGAAGAGTAGTAAAAACTCCTGCAACTACCCGTGAAATCGAGATTCCTGCGGAGTATAGCAGCGTTACAAAATCAAGAATGGTTTCTCCAGCGACTACGCGTGAAGAAGTGATTCCTGCGAAGTACAAAACGATAACTAGAAGAGTGGTAAAAACCCCTGCGCAAGCTAGATCAGTAGAGATTCCTGCGGAGTACTCCACAGTTCCTAAAAGAGTATTGAAGGCTGCCGCTCAGACCAGAACTATCGAAGTTCCTGCTGAATACACTACCGTTACTAGAAGAAGATTAGTGAAGGAAGGTGGATTCACAGAATGGAGAGAGATTGTTTGTAATAGCGACATCACTACCGATATGGTAAGACAAGTACAAAGAGCTTTGAGAGACCGAGGTTACGATCCAGGGCCGATTGATAATATCATCGGTAGTAGAACTAAAGCTGCTTTGATGAAGTACCAAAGAGACAATAACTTACCAGTTGGTCAAATGGACTTCGAAACTTTAAAATCATTAGGAATCAAATACTAATCAGTAATTGATTATTAATGTTTAAAATGAAAATCCCGAATTTTTGAATATCCAAAAATTCGGGATTTTTTTTGTGCACACCAGATCATTCTTCATCCAAGAATCTCACACCTCTCTTCCCGCTACTCTCTTCCTAAGAAAATCACTTCACACTTAAATCACCGTACTTCACTTTCGCTTTGATGTAGCTGTAAGGATTTACTTTTTTTCCGACGTAGAACTCCACTTTTTGCTCGCTGCCCTGATCGTCCTTACTGACTACGTTGTAGGTTTTGGGAAATTTTAAATTAGCGTGTCTCGAAGTAGCATTCATTTTGTAGTTAGTTCCTTTTTCCACCTCGATCTGAAAGTCAGTTTGCTCCCCAATCATGAGTACATCAGAAAATCCTTGCGCAACTTCTTTGATCACTACACTTCCATTGGTCATTTCGAAGTTGGCACTTCTTTGTATTTCGTTGATATTAAAATCCGAAAACTTAGAGACAACCACGATGTTATTGGCTTTTGTAATTTTAATGTTATCATATTTTCCACGGTTATTAAATTCTTTCACTAGCCCGATGACGTAAGTATCGTTGAGCGTGCGGCAGGTGATAAAATCCGCTTCGTCCACATTCACCTTGGAGTAGCTAGTGTAGAGATTGATGTCATTTGCTTTTTTCAATCGAATGTTTCCGTGAATCATATTGATCTCAGAGTTGTTGGCTCTGGCTACGGTGCAGTTGCCGTATTTTAAGTCCAACTTTAACTGACGCTCTACGGTATTTAGTCTGATGTTGCCGTGTTGTACGGAGAGGGTAGCCGTTCCGCTTATCTCCGAGATAAAGGCATCTCCGAATTTGTTGAACAGATTCAAGTTACAAGTCTTAGGCATATATACTGTATAATCTACGGTGTATTCGCTCCTCACGTAATTCCAACTCCATTTGGGCATCTCCTGAATTTCAGTTTTGGCAGTTACTTTTTTCCCATGGCTGTTGAATAAAATTCGGATACGTTCGAATACATTATCAGCATCCGTTTCGTTCCTCGCATTCACAGTAATCAGCACCTCGATACGCACTTCTTTTTTATCCCAAGTGCGTACATCAATAGTACCTTTAGTATTAGTCAAATCCACTAGACCGTAGGGCGAGATGAAAGTGCTTTTTTTCACCTCTTTGGTGAACTCCTTGGCGTTCACTACTGACCCAAACAGCAGTAGTATCCACACGAGCCAACTTATTTTACATTTCAGAACCTTCATCTTGTGCATCTCTTTTTGGGTGAGTTGAATTAATTTTTTCCAAAACAATTTCTAAAATCTTAATCTTCGTTTCGTAGTTTTTAATCATTGCTTGTACGATTTGTTCTTCGCTTCCTTTTGGAACATTCCTCAGTTCTGTCCTGAGTTCACTCAGCGTTTGGTCTAAATCACTTAAATCCTCATTGACAGAATCATCGTAGGTGTAGCTTGCTAATTGAGCGCGTTTTTGGTTGATGCGCTTTTTTAGGTTCTTCTCCTGCTCGGCGTAATTTGGATAAATACTTTCGTCTATTCCCTGCACAGCAGCGACTGGGGTTGTATTTCCAACGTTAATTTGAGTGCCCACAAAAGTTCCCACGGCTAGTAGAAATATAACCGCAGCAGCAACTCCAATGATTTTGTTCATTGAAATCCGCTTGGCTTTTGGCGGATCAAGTCGCTTTTCGATATCCGACCATACCTTCAAATTCGGTACTTTTTGGTCAAAATCTTTGCGATGTTCATTGATAAAATCTTCGAGACGGTCTCTCATGTTTATTGTTTTTTTGATTAGTTACTATTCATTTTTTAAAAAAGCTAGTGATGGCGCATCAGCAAATCTCATCTTTTTGCTCCGCACCTTCGTTTCTGATTAGTGTGCGTAGTTTTTTCTTGGCTCTACTAAATTGGGATTTGGAAGTAGCCTCCGATACCCCTAGAATCTCCGCAATTTCCTTATGATCGTAGCCCTCCATCATATACAAAGTAAAGACGACCCGATACCCATCAGGTAACTGAAGCAAAGCATTATTGATAGATTCGACGGTGTAGGGAGGGCTTGAATTTACCTCTTCGGGGATTGGTTTTTCGGCGATTTGATCATTGAGTTCCTGAATTTCAAGACGGCGTTTTTTCAAAAAGTTGATACAGTTATTCACTACGATCCTCTTAATCCACGCTCCAACAGAAGACTGATAACGGAATGTGTGCAATTTGGTAAAAACATCAACAAAAGAATTTTGCAACAGATCTTCGGCGTCCAAATCATTTTTGAGCATACGCAGACAAATGTTGTACATCGCCTTGGAGTACAAGCGGTACAACTCAAATTGAGCCTGGCGTTTTCCCGTTTTGCACTCCTCAACTAATTCTCTATGAATGTTATTGTAATCCAATAGCTCCATTCAGTTTGGTTAAATAGACATTTTGAGGAACGTAAAGTTGCATCGTTTTTTCTAAAAACCTCACAGTAATTTTCAAGCTAGAAGGCACGAAAAATAAATCCAATAAAAAATTCCATTTTTGCTACAAAAAGTAAAAGTGGCATTTTTATTGCAAATATCTTTAATATCTGTTTGATTGAAAATTCTTTGAAACCTTATCAACAGATCACACGTAAAAATTTTCATGCACGCCTATAAATGAGAGTAGTCTTAACGCCAATACAAAAGGTAACTACTCTCCATATCAACTACCTTCGCCTTAATAATTTATTTGACTAACATGTCGCTATCGGAATTTCCGTTTGGAAATTTGCTAAAGCTTTAGATACGACGAAATTGCACCTCAGCCTCAAAGGCTAGGAGCTAAAAATTATAGGGCGTGTGTTAGTTATCATTCGGGAGGTCTTGCTTTGTGCAAGACCTTTCTTTTTTTGGTAGTGACCTCGAAGGTATCCAACACATAAACTAACGAATCCAATCCACTACCCTTTTTTGTCGTTCTCTCATTCCACCTCTGCCACCATACCTATTTTTATTTCTCTGTAAAAAGTAAAATTGGAAGCTACATTGAATAACTTTCATAACAGTAAAGCATGTGACCGCTACATCATTACTCTTGAAAACATTGTCAATATGCTTTGCTAAATTAATTCACTCGAAAGTCAAAGACCTAACTTAATTGTTAATAGATATGCCTTGTGATATGATCAATAAATTTTTCACGACACTTTTCTTTTGTTCTAAAAATATGATGTAATTTCGTTTGAAGTCCTATTAGAAAAAGAAAAGATCATCTGCCTAAAAATAAAACATGAAATACAACGGTACACCACAACAACTTTTTTGGAAAGGCTCGCCAAGAGACATCGTCTTCGATACAGTAGCCATTCAAGAAAAACTATCTGCAACAGATAAGCCCTGCTACGTCATGCAAGACTTCAGAGGACGTATAGGCGTCAGCAACACAGGCGAATTAGTTTCGGCAGGAAGAGGACTGCAAGTCTTAGCCATAGCGAGCCCAATGACCGCAGCACAACTAGGAGATCCAAGTTTCCAAGAGGATTACAATTTAAAATATGCCTACAAAACAGGAGCAATGGCCAACGGAATCGCCTCCGAAGAATTAGTCATTGCCATTGGACAAGCAGGATTTCTAGGTTCATTTGGGGCAGCAGGTTTAGTTCCAACAAGAGTTTTACAAGCTATCGAAAAAATACAAGGCGCATTGCCTGCTCAATCTTATGCCTTCAATTTGATTCATAGTCCTAATGAACCTGCACTAGAAGAAGGTGCCGTAAAGCTATTTTTAGAAAAAGGAGTTCACGTAGTAGAAGCTTCTGCATTTTTAGCATTGACAGAAAATATCGTACACTACCGAGTAGCAGGATTAAGTCAAGATGCAGCAGGAAATGTAGTGACTAAAAATAAAGTAATTGCAAAAATATCTCGAAAAGAAGTGGCAGCACACTTTATGCAACCAGCCCCTGAGCGATTTATAACAGCACTTTTACAAAAAGGAAAAATCACTTCTGAGCAAGCTCAACTAGCATCGAGAGTTCCTATGGCTGACGACATTACCGTTGAAGCAGATTCAGGTGGACATACCGATAACCGTCCTTTGGTGGCATTATTATCTACGATTATTCAATTACGCAATGAGATGCAAGCGAAGTATAACTTTGACAAAAAAATCAGAGTAGGTGCTGCTGGAGGTATTTCTACACCGGCCTCTGCGCTTGGTGCATTTATGATGGGCGCAGCTTATGTAGTTACTGGTTCAGTCAATCAGGCTTGTGTAGAAGCTGGAACTTCCGAGCACGTGCGTAAATTGTTACAGACTGTAGCTTCTACGGATGTGATGATGGCACCTGCGTCAGATATGTTTGAAATGGGCGTAGAATTACAAGTACTTAAAAGAGGGACGCTCTTTGCACCCCGTGCGAAAAAATTATATGAATACTACAAAAAGTATAATTCCATTGATGAGATTCCTACCGACGAAAGAGCCAAAATGGAAAAGCAAATCTTCCGAAAACCTTTAGAGGAAATTTGGCAAGCGTGTATAGATTTTTTCCAAAAAAGAGATCCTGAGCAAATCGAGAGAGCTCAAGGAAATCCAAAACGAAAAATGGCTTTGATTTTCCGATGGTATTTAGGTCTCTCTTCTAATTGGGCAAATGCTGGAACAGAAGGCAGATCTCAAGATTACCAAATCTGGTGTGGGCCTTCGATGGGTGCTTTTAATGATTGGGTGAAAGGTAGTTATTTGGAAAATTATAACAATAGACGTGCAGCAGATGTAGCGGAACAAATCATGCAGGGAGCAGCTTATTTATATCGAGTACAAGCATTGAAAATGCAAGGTGTAGAGTTTGGTGAGGAGACAGAAAAATTTATTTTGAAAAATAAAAATGCTGTATTAGTTTAACTATTAAAACCCAGTAAAATGCGATTAGAAGAAAAAGAATATTACGAATACCTAGATGTACATCCTAAACTATTGTACTACGCAGGAATCAAAAACAATACACTTCCAAAAGATACTTCTCTCGAAGATTTTATGAATTTTAGTGCACAAGAAAAGTATCCCGTTAGAGAATCACTTTACAAAAATATTGGACTCATAGATCAATACATTCGTGAAAAATCAGATGAGCTATCCCAAGCGCAGGTTGATATGCTGGAACAGTTTAAAAAATTTAAGAAGGGAACTTTCTACATCATGAAAATGACAAAGAAGGAAACGCTCTTTATGGATGATGATTATGTTTATTCTATTTTGGCTTTAAATGATCCTTTTATTTATTTTTTTCAAAATTGGCCCATACCTATTATGGTAGAGACTGTTTTGTTGCCATACAATGGAAAGATAATTTATGATGGGATGATTTCAAATTATCCTATTCGTATCGGTAGAACCATGGCAAGTGGTTTGAAGAATGAATTTAATATGAAAAAAGGAACGCATAGGATTATCAAAACACTCCCCATTAAAGCTACGCAAAAAAGCAAACCGAATCATAAAGAAATGCTTTCCGTAATGATGAAAACAAAATCTTCGAGAGAGCATAATTACTATGCCATTGAGGATTTACTCAACGAACATCCCGAGTTATTTCCCCACTATTACAAGGAATGGGGTAGAATTAATACAAGAGCTAAAAAGAAAGCACTAAAGGAGCTAGGTATAAAAAAACGACACTTCGCCATCTACGATGATACCGTCATCGCTTCTGGAAAGAGTTTACAAGAAGTAGAAACTTTAGTAAAGGGGATGCTTAGTCGTAAAGAAGATTTGGAGGCAATTCATTACTTTAAAGTGTAGAATAGCTATTTACCCTACATTCTGATAATCTCAATATTTGAAAACTCCTATCCTTTTCATTATTCAATTCACAATGACTACACAACAAAAAATACAGTTTGACCAAGTTCGAAAAATCGTAGTAGCCTGGTCATTAGCTGGAGTGTTCATTGCTGTTTACGACTACTTTCTTTTACACAGTAATATCTTCGTTGGAGATATTTCAGAATACTCATTTGCGGAGACGCTCCTATACAATACGCTTGCTGGTTTTCTGAGTGGTATCGGAGGCGGCATATACGTAGTCAGACTCAACCAAAGGGTCAAATCCAAACCCTATTCGTATGGGCTTATCATGGGGTTTATTGGTTTTATCACCATCTTTATTTCAATTAGTTTGTTGGTGATGTTCATTACCGTAGTTCGATATTACGGTTTGGATCTTTCTAATGCGCAGATGTGGGCTATCTTGAAAAGCCAAGTCCTCACTACCCTGCATTTGAAAAATATTATCTTTTGGGGTACTGTCATAACCATTACTCAATTTACTTTACAGATAAGCGAAAAGTTTGGTCCGGGAAATTTATGGAATCTTCTTTCGGGAAAATATCATACGCCCCAAAACGAACCACGAATTTTTATGTTTTTGGATTTAAAAGCCTCAACGACTATTGCCGAAAAATTAGGAGAGAGTACCTATCACAAATTTTTGCAAGATGTTTTTTCAGACATCACAGAACCTATCGTTAATTGCAAAGCTGAAATTTATCAGTACGTAGGTGATGAAGTCATCATCTCTTGGCATCAAGATAAAATCGTTGATCGGTCTTTGTGTCTCAAAGTTTTTTTTGAAATAGAAAATGAGCTAGAAACCAAAAAAGAAAACTATCTCCAAAAATATCAGACCTTACCCCAATTCAAGGCTGGTGCCCACATTGGCAATGCCGTCGCTGGAGAAATCGGCATCATCAAACGCGACATCACCTACTCCGGGGATTTGCTCAACACTACCGCTAGAATACAAGGAAAGTGCAATGAGTTGGGCGCTTTGTTTTTAATTTAAGCGGAATTAAAACAAAAAATT
>JBCCJE010000064.1:0-12218 GCA_039027925.1 Bacteroidota bacterium | reverse complement strand
TGAGATTATTATTGAATAAAATATGCCTTACGCTTTTACTACTTGGGCTAATAAGTTGTGGCGAACCCAACCCAACTTCTGAGCAAACGACGCAGAAAAATAACAATACTCCTACGAATAAAGTGGAAACTCCGAAAACTGTAGCCAAAAAAAAGAAAAAACAAATCATTTTCTTTGGAGATAGCTTAACGGCAGGTTACGGACTTGATGACCCCGCCGATAGTTTTGTGGGCGTTATCCAAGAAAAACTAGAAGCAGCAAATCTGGATTACAAAGCGGTAAACGCTGGAGTGAGTGGAGAAACATCTTCGGGAGGAGAAGAGCGGGTTGATTGGATTTTGCAGCAAAGTGAAATTGATATTTTTGTATTGGAGCTAGGTGCCAACGACGGACTCCGAGGAATCAAAACCGAGGAAACTATCCAGAATCTTCAATCCATTTTTGATAAGGTAAAAGCAAAATTTCCAGATGCAAAATTAGTGTTAGCAGGTATGCTCGCACCTCCCAATATGGGGGTGGATTTTACGGAAAAGTTTGCTGCCATTTTTCCAAAGGTGGCCAAGGAGAATGATGCGGCACTCATTCCGTTCTTGTTAGACGGCGTAGGAGGAATCCCTGCGCTCAATCAGCGTGACGGCATCCACCCGACCGTGGAAGGACACCAAATTTTGGCAGACAATGTTTGGAAAGTTTTAAAAGATATATTGTAGAAAATGAATACCGAGTTGCGCTGATGAAAAATCCCAATGTATTTTTTGTTCTGTACAAAAGTGATAATCTATGAATCAAAGAAGCCGATACATAGCACTAGCGGTGTCGCTACTGTTCGTAGCTGCTTTGTTTTACTATTTCAGCGACATCGTAGCTTACGTGCTCGTAGCGTGGGTACTTTCGATGATTGGGCAGCCCCTCATGAATTTTTTTAAAAACTTAAAGCTGGGGAATGGTGGAAGTGCAGCGCTGACGCTCACTAGCTTTATCTCTTTGTTTGCGTTGCTCGTTTGGATTTTTGTACCGCCCATCGTACAACAGGCTAGAAATCTTGCGGGCATTGACTACGCCAGTTTAGTAAAATCGCTCGAAGAACCCATCAACAGTTTGAACAATGTTCTGGTGGAAAAAGGATTGATGGAAGGAGAAATCATCTTGCCGCAGGACTCACTCCAAACAACGGTGGATACCCTATCCGTCGAAGATATAGAAAAAGATACCATACAAATTGAGACACCCGAAACCCTACTCAAAAGTAACCACTCCCTCTCCAAAACCCTCGTCAGCATTGACTCCATACTCTTAGCCAACGGAGATACTGTCACCAAAACCAACATCACGTTGCAGATCAACATTGATCGTCCCGTTCAAGAAATCATCACGACTACTCCGATAGATTCATCTGCTCAAATTCAACAAACGGATACCCCCATCGAAAAAATTCAAAAGCGCATTTTCTCCGCTTTCAATCCTGCGCGGATACCTGCACTCTTCAGTACGCTGATTAGTATCATGGGAAATTTAGTGATCGCTCTGATGTCCGTGCTGTTCATCGCATTTTTCTTTCTAAAAGAGCAGGGATTATTCACGAGTGCCATTGATGCTTTTGCGCCTGCAGGATATGAGAAACAAGTAGTCTCGGCGGTAGATGATTCCAGCAGGATGTTGAGAAAATATTTTGTAGGCGTATCCACACAGATAACTATCATCACCTTGTTCATGTGGATTGTACTATCTTTTTTAGGAATAAAAAATGCGCTAATCATTGCTTTCTTTGCGGCACTCATCAATGTCATTCCGTACATTGGTCCCATCATTGGAGCTATGTTTGGCATTTTTATTACCATTTCTTCCAATTTGGATTTGAGCTTCTACAACGAAATGTTGCCGCTCTTAGGTAAGGTAGTCGCTGCCTTTGCCTCCATGCAACTACTAGACAATTTTCTTCTTCAACCTTATATTTTTTCCAATAGTGTATCTGCACATCCTTTAGAAATATTTATTGTCATCCTAGTTGGTGCGCAGATTGGGGGAATCGGAGGAATGGTTTTAGCCATTCCGACCTACACCGTCATCAGAGTAATAGCCCGATCTTTCTTGAGTGAATTCAAGCTAGTGCAAAGACTAACCAATAGGCTTGATTGGTGATAACGCACTACCTCTAATTGGCAAATCAGAGTCTCTATTTCCAACTTTCAATTTCCAATTAATCTCACAATTTTCTATGAACAAGGAAATACTCCGATTAGCGATTCCCAATATCATTAGTAACATTTCCATACCGCTACTAAGTACGGTGGATACGATGCTCATGGGGCGATTATCCGAATTACATATTGGAGCAGTTGGCGTGGGTTCTATGATTTTCAACTTTGTGTATTGGAATTTTGGTTTTCTGAGAATGGGCACTACGGGCATCACGGCGCAGGCGTTTGGCAAAAAAGATCAGCAGGAGATTATGCAAACACTCAGTAGAGCATTATTAGTAGCAGCTATCCTCGCAGTCGGTATCATGGCTTTACAAATTCCATTTGGACAACTCGGTTTCTACCTGATGAATATTTCGGGAGAGCAGTACGGCTTAGTGGAATCGTATTTTTACATCCGCATTTGGGCAGCACCCGCCACGTTGGGATTATTTGCCATGATGGGATGGTTCTTTGGGATGCAAAATGCTATTTTTCCACTTCTCATTACGGTATTTGTCAATGTTGTAAATATGTTGTTAAGTTACGTTTTTGTGAAAATCTATGCGTGGGACGTGGCGGGAGTAGCCTGGGGAACGGTCATTGCGCAGTACACAGGAATCATTCTAGCATTTTTTCTTTTTTATGGAAAATACAAATCCTATCTCAACCAATTCAGCCAAAATGCTATGCTTGAAATTCGGGCTTTAGGACAATACCTTACCATCAACCGAGATATTTTTATTAGAACCTTTTGTCTGACTTTTGCTTTTGGATTTTTCTACGCCCAATCTTCGGACGCAGGAAAGATGGTTTTGGCAGCCAATGTGATCCTACTGCAATTCTTAAATTGGATGTCCTACGGCGTGGACGGATTCGCCTTTGCGAGCGAAAGTTTGGTCGGAAAATACGAAGGGGCAAAAGATCAAACGAATCTAAAAAAAGCCATCAGGCTCTCGTTCGTCTGGGGAATGGTCTTGGCGGTAGGGTTTAGTCTTACGTACTGGATTTTTGGAAATGAATTGTTACATCTGTTTACCGATCAAGAAGATGTCATAGCGGCGAGCCTGCCTTTTCTATTTTGGATGGTACTTTTTCCCGTACTGAGTACCCCTTGCTACATTTGGGATGGTGTTTACATTGGATTGACTGCCTCCAAAGCGATGCGGGATACCATGCTGCTCGCACTTGCTTTTTACCTTTCCACTTATTTTTTATTGGAAAAAAAATACGCCAACCACGGACTTTGGGCAGCGTTACTCCTTTTTATGCTGGCGCGTGGAATGATTCAATGGGTTTATTATGAGAAGAAATTGAAGGGAGGGAGATGGTGAGAGCAGCTTGTTTTTTGTAGAAATTTCTTTTTGACGTAACAAGAATTTTGCTCTCGTGCTGCTTAATTCAAGTTGCGTGTGTAGTCCTCAGTTTCGTTTCTTTTCGGATGAGCCAACACTTACCGAACGTGTTGGGGTCGTACTTATCTTAATCATATAAAGGTGATCTTAAGGAATGGTTCAATAATAACTTTACATTTTCTACTGGTTCTTTTTCCTTTCTGCTGCGTTGATCCCGAGTATTCGGGACGCCGATGCCCCGCATCGCCTACGTTTTTCGCCTTGCATAAAGAAAAAATAACTGCGCATAAAATGTAAATTTATTAATGCACCGTTCCTAAGATATGCCAAATCTCTAAGATTTGGCATATCTGGTTTACCAAAAAAGATGTTCTAAGTAACTTGATATAATAAAAATATGGGCATCCCTATCAAGTTTAGTAAACGTAAAGATTTGAATGGAAAAATCAATTTACTAAAACCAGAAAACAATCCACCTCAAAAGTAGTACCCATCTAGTTTCCCACTTCTCCAAAGCTACTGCTCCTTCACCGCCTTAACTAACTTCTGCAAACTATCCTTGGCATCGCCAAATAGCATCCTGTTTTTCTCATGGAAAAACAATGGATTTTGGATACCTGAATACCCCGGTCGCATACTCCTTTTGAGAACGATAACCGACTTGGCTTCCCACACTTTTAGTACTGGCATCCCGTAAACAGGGCTTCCTGGATCATCCAACGCCGAAGGATTCACTACGTCGTTTGCCCCGATAATGATGGCAACGTCGGTATCTGGCAGTTTTGAATTAGCATCGTCCAAATCTAACAACTTGGGATAAGGGACATCTGCCTCGGCGAGTAGCACGTTCATGTGTCCCGGCATCCGCCCCGCCACGGGATGAATTGCATAATTGACTTCCACGCCATTGGCACCTAGGGCATCATCCAGTTCTTTACAAACTTTCTGTGCTTGCGCTACCGCCAATCCGTAGCCCGGTACCACCATCACACTTTGAGAATAAAACATTTGGATAGCTGCATCATCCACCGTTGCTTCCTTCGCTACCTGATCGCCATCAGTACCTTTGGCTGTTGCTCCTCCACCGAAGCCTCCGATCAAAACATTGAACAAAGAACGATTCATCGCCTCGCACATAATCACGGTTAAGATCGTTCCCGAAGCACCTACCAAAATTCCTCCCACCAGCATAATTTGATTATTGTAAATTAATCCTGCGGCGGCAGCAGAAAGTCCCGTAAAAGAATTTAACAATGAAATTACAACTGGCATATCCGCTCCTCCGATGGGGGCTACGAACGAAAATCCGTAAACCAAAGCCAAAACCGTGAATATGATCGAGAGCGTCATACCTCCGTCCACCCCCATCCAATATACGTATCCACCCAAACCTAAAGTGGCGAGCAGTAAAACGATATTGACGATATTGTGTTTGGGGAGTGTCACCTGACTATCCCAAACTTTTCCATCTAGTTTTAAGTAAGCTAAAATACTTCCCGAAAAAGCAACTGCTCCGATAAGCAAGGTAATCAGTACGATAGCTAGTTGCGCCGAGGTCATAGTACTTTTAGCCGAAAAAAGATGTTCTAACTCTACGGTTGCTAGCACTACGGCACAGGCTCCTCCCAGTCCATTGAATATCGAAACCATCTGCGGCATAGCTGTCATTTCTACTCGCCTTGCGGCAATCCACCCGATCGCTCCGCCGCCAACCATACCGACGATGATCCACAAATAATTATTACTAGCGTCGTCGAGCGGATAAATCATAGTGGCTAAGATGGCTAGCCCCATGCCGATACCCGCCAAACGATTTCCGTTACGTGCCGTATCGGGGGTACTCAGTCTCCGTAGCCCGACCACAAAAGCCAATGCGCCCAAGAGGTAGGATAAATTAACAATTGATACAAAACCCATAGTTCTTTATTTTAGTATTTCCCTAAAATTTGAAATTTTGGTGAGCAGTCAAATCTACATTGCTCTTCTCCCTCAAAATATCACAGGAAACAAAAATTTATTTCTTTTTCTTTTTAAACATTTCTAACATTCTGTCAGTCACCGCAAATCCTCCAATGACATTGATCATTCCCAAGATAATTCCTACCGTACCTATTCCGAGGGAAAGGTAATCATCGGGTTCGGCCGTTCTGATCAAAAGGATAGCTCCTATGATGACCACCCCGCTCACGGCGTTAGCTCCCGACATCAAAGGGGTATGTAAAACAGTAGGAACTTTCGAAATAACTTCAAAACCTAGAATGACCGTAAAGATCAGCAGATAGATCATAATGAGGTTTTCGTTAAAAAATTGAAGTAAATTTTCCATTTGTATTTAGTTTGTTATTTTTTGATTTGTTGAACAGAAAACAGAGGAAAACAAAACATTTATATAATCTTTAATTCATGATTCATAATTAGGGAAGAACAAATTTTTTGAATTTATATTTCACTTGTGTAAATGAATTGTTATGCCTACCAGCAAGCAGGTGTCGTCCCTCTGGGACTTTTACATCTTGTAAATTATTGCTGTGGCTACTACTACCCATATTTCGTCCCTCTGGGACTTTTATGTTTTGTAAATCATTGTTATTACTTTATCATTTTGAAAACGTAATATTGTAATTCCAACCGATATGCTCTTTGTCTTAACTTATGAGAAATAAGAAGTCCCAGAGGGACGAAATATTGGTAGCTACAATAATAAATTTACAAGATGTAAAAGTCCCAGAGGGACGACACATATTTCCTATAAACACTTTCATCTTTATTTGACTACGTACCTTCTGTTGATCTGAATCAGCTATCAAATACCAACAAAAACACTTTTCCCAAAACTTCAAAAAACTTTGTACACCCCTAATTCATAATCTCACTTCGTAATCTTCGCAGACTTCAAAATCTCATTCTCCAAATCAACATTGAGTTTACCTTCGTCGTCCACCATTAATTTTAAAAAATTCATGGCATTATTACTAAACAATGTACTTGCATCTTTGGGCATATCCGCAGGAAGGTTAGAATTTCCAATAATTACCACGCCGTTGTGATTATAAATTTCCCCATTTTTAGTCAACGCACAATTGCCCCCAGTGCTCGCAGCGAGATCAACAATGACTGAACCCGACTGCATAGATTCCACCGTTGCGGCCTCTACCAAAATGGGTGCTTTGCGCCCTCTCAACTGTGCCGTGGCAATAATCACATCAGATCTGATGGCTCGATCTTGAACCTCCTTTTTTTGACGTTGGATAAAATCTTCGCTTTGCTCTACGGCGTAACCACCCGCCGCTGAATCGTCTTTTGCGCCTTCTACCTCTACGAATTTTGCCCCCAAACTTTCTACCTCTTCTTTGGAAGCCTTGCGCACGTCGAAGGCTTCTACCATTGCTCCTAATTTTCGAGCCGTGGCGATGGCTTGAAGCCCCGCTACTCCCGCTCCCAATACCAATACTTTGGCGGGTCGAATCGTACCCGCTGCCGTCATCATCATCGGAAAATACCTATCCAAATGATGCGCTGCTGCTAGTACCGCTTTGTAGCCCGCTACGGATGCCATTGAGGAGAGTACGTCCATACTCTGCGCTAGAGTAGTACGCGGTATCATGTCCAAGCTAAAACCTTGCAACTGGTGACGCTCCAATTCGGGGATAATTTCGGGATGGTTAAAAGACTCAAAAAGAGAAATGTAAATACATTGTTTTTTGGCTTTGTCCATTTCTTCTTGGGAGATCGGGTGGATACTTAACAATACATCTGCATCTTCAATAATTCGGCTGCGGGAGGCCGTCGTACAGAATTCTTCATAGTCTTTATCGGAGAAACCCGACGATAATCCCGCACCGTTTTCTACTACAAAAAATTTGGCTATCGCTTTATTTTTTTTCAAAGTAGTAGGAACGACGGCTACTCTGTTATCATTGACTTCTTTGAGTATTCCTATTTTCATAGTGATGAATGCGAGTTTTGGCGAAGCTGCGTCACCTTGCGGAACGTAGGCAACTTTGATTGATGGTTTTAAAAAATAAGCAGAATGGTTACACGGGACAGATAGATTCGATAACAACAAAAACTTAAAAAGGTTAATAAATAAGGTATGAAACTTAATTTTACGAAGTGGTTGATCTCCTTATATCCAGTACCGATCTCTCCGTCATAAAAAACAAAACTTAGATTTTTTTTAATGGGAAAAAATCCAATTACCATTTCCTTCCGTAGGTATGCCAATTGTTTAATCATTTTATAAATTCAAGTAGCGTTTTGGCAAGTGCTCCTCCCTCGTCAAAACCTCAAAAAAAAATCAAAGAACATGAAGAAAATTGTCACTACCTCGATTTTGTTTTTTCTAGCACTAACTATTAGCCTAGCGCAACATCATTCTACTAGAGCTTACCTCGGCGTCCATTCCAATCCTGTTTCGAAAAAGAAAGCCAAGAAACTAAATTTTGAAAAAGAAAGCGGAGCGTACATTACCAACGTCATCAATAATACCGCAGCGGAAAAAAATGGACTACAACCTTTCGATTATATTTATCAGATAGGCAAGTATGAATTTAACGGTCACCAAAGTTTACGATCTGTGATGGGAAATTTTCAGCCGGGTGACGAGGCAATGGTTTATTTTGTAAGAGACGGTGAGTCCATGTCCAAGAATATTCAATTTGGAAATCAAGCGGATGCCAAACCTCGCCAGCGAACGAGAGCACAAGATCCTTTTTTGGGTATAGAACAAAATCATAATCACGTACCCGCCGAAGTGGTGGGCGTCTCCGTGGATATTGTAGAAAATTCTACAGCAGAAAAAATGGGATTGGAGGATGATGATATTATCATGGAGATCAATAATTATCCTATGTACGATTGGCACGATGTAGGAACTGCCGTGGATATGATGGAAGTGGGTGACGAGATGCAGGTCAAGTACCTGAGAGAAAATAGAATTGCAGTTGCTTACGCCCCCGTGCAATCTTTGGCGGAGACGAGAGATAGACATTATAATGAGAATGACAATAGCGATGACAATGTCAATGACAATAGCAATGACAATGACAATGACAATGACAATAGCAATGACAATGACAATGACAATGACAATAGCAATGACAATGACAATGACAATAGCAATGACAATGACAATGACAATGTCAATAACAATGATAATGACAGTAGCAATGAGAATGACAATAGTATTGGGGATGAAGTAGAGGATGATGAAATTATTGCGGCGGCAATGGACGATATGGAAATCAATATGGAGGATATGCCAGAAGAAGAAGCGACGCAGATGAAAGAGGAGCTAGGTGTTGATATGCCCGTGGTGCAGAATCTTTCGATTGAGGAATTGACCATTTTTCCAAATCCAAGTCAGGGTGTTTTTAACCTAGAATTCTTTTTACCTAACAATGCTCCTACGGCTATCAGGATTTTTAATTCGAATGGAAAATTGATCTACGCCAACGACCTTGGAGATTTTCAAGGGGACTTTAACGAGCGATTGGATTTGAGTAGTAATCCTGCGGGGACTTATTACCTGATGGTGCAGCAGGGGAAATTATCCATAAGTAAAAAGGTGATTATTGTACGGGCGTGATCTTCCCTCAATTTTTGCGTGGGCGTTTTTCAACCTCTAAAGTTTAGTCAACGTAATTCTGACAGCAAAAAAAAAGCCCATCCTCAACCAAGGATTGGGCTTTTATTTTTTCGAAAATCGGAAAATTGATTTTACTCAAATGCACGCTGCAAAATATCCGCCTGTTGTTCTTCGTGTACTTTTTTGAATCCAGTAGCAGGTGAAGCACTTGCTTTCCTAGCGATAACTTTCATTCCATTTCCGCAGTAGTTACTCAGCATGTATCGCCATGCTCCCATATTTTCTGGCTCTTCTTGTACCCATAGCAACTCTGCGTTTTTGTATTTTTTAAAAACATCATCAAGCTGCTCGGTGGGGAGTGGATACAATTGCTCAACTCTCACGATGGCGATGTCGTTTCGCTCGTCGTCCATTTTTTTCTGCATCAAATCGTAAGCCACCTTCCCCGTGCAAAGCAATAGACGTTTCACTTTTTTGGCGGCTTTAGCAGATACCGAGCTGTCATCTATCACCTCTTGAAATCCTGTTCCCGTTTGGAAATCCTTTAGATCAGAAACTGCCATTGGATGCCGCAATAATGATTTGGGAGACATATTAATAAGTGGCTTTCTGAAGTTACGCGCCAATTGGCGGCGAAAGGCGTGGAAGATGTTGGCAGGAGTAGTGAGGTTGGTTACGGTGATGTTGGCCTCGGCACACATTTGTAAAAATCGCTCCAAGCGCGCGCTCGAATGTTCGGGACCTTGCCCTTCGTACCCGTGAGGTAGTAGCATCACCAAGCCACTCATGCGCTGCCATTTGCTTTCCGCCGCAGAGATGTATTGATCCACAATTGTCTGAGCACCGTTGTAAAAATCTCCAAACTGCGCTTCCCAAATCACCAAAGCATCGGGCGTAGCCAAAGAGTAGCCATACTCAAATCCAAGTACCGCAAACTCTGAAAGCAAAGAATTGAATATTCTGAATTTTCCTTGCTGTGCTGCCATACCGTGTAGGCGATTGTACTCCTCGTAGGTTTGCGCATCATTGAAGATGGCATGCCGGTGAGAAAATGTTCCACGCCGTACATCCTGACCACTCATCCGTACATCTCTGTTTTCTAACAATATACTTCCGTAAGCTAGTAACTCCCCCATTGCCCAATCCAATTGATTATTATCAAGGAGTTTTTGCTTTCCTTTCAGCAGGCGGTTGACTTTTCCTAGCGGATTAAAATCTTCGGGAATCGTCATCAGGTGCTGGATAATTTTATCAACTGTCTTTTTTGGAACTCCCGTTTTAGGAGAAGTTTGAAACTTCGCCAAGTCAGATGTTCGCTCCAACTTTCTCCACGCTAACTCTGGTTCTTGGTATTCGTAGGGGAGGGGTTTTTGTCTTACATTATCCAACCGTTCTTGCAGATTGCTCCAAAATTCTTTTTCCATCGTTTCCGCTAGTTCTTTCTCTACCTCTCCTCTAGCTATCAAAACTTCGGAATACAACTCTCTGGGATCTTTGTGTTTTTTGATAAATTTATACATTTCGGGTTGCGTAAACTGTGGATCATCTCCTTCGTTGTGCCCGTGCTTACGGTAGCAGACCATATCAATGAAGACATCATTGTTGAACCTTTGCCGATACTCCGTAGCCAACTCTACTGCATAGACCACCGCTTCGGGATCGTCTCCGTTGACGTGAAAAACGGGTGCCTCAATGACACTAGCTACTCCCGTGCAGTAGGTCGAAGATCGGGCATCGTCGAAGTCCGTCGTGAATCCAATTTGGTTGTTGATGATGAAGTGAATCGTTCCGCCCGTGTAGTAGCCATCTAGCTTACTCATCTGGACAGTCTCATAAACTACTCCTTGCCCAGCTACCGCAGCGTCGCCGTGAATTAATATGGGTAAAATTTTATCGTACTCACTTCCGTAGAGAATATCTGCTTTTGCCCGCGCAAATCCTTCTACAACCGGATTGACGGATTCTAAGTGAGAGGGGTTAGGTGCCAATTTTAGGTAAACAGTTTTTCCACCCATCGTTTCTACCTGCGAGGAATACCCCAAGTGATATTTCACATCGCCATCTCCAAAGCTCAGGTCGGGGACTACTTCCCCCTCAAACTCATTGAAGATGTGATCGTAAGTTTTTCCCATAATGTTAGCCAGTACATTCAGCCGACCTCGGTGCGCCATACCAATCACTACTTCCTCCACGTCATAAATGGGATATTTTTCTGTACCGTTTCCAAAGTTAGCAACGGCGTTACCAGCGGCGTTAATGATGGCATCGAGGGCGGCGATAGTTGCTTCTCCTCCTTCTAAAGAGAATCTTTTTTGACCCACGTACTTGGTATGTAAAAATCTTTCGAAACCCACCGCATCACTCAACTTTTTGAGAATCCGCTTCTTTTTTTCCAAATCCAATCCGTAGTTGGTTTTGTTGCTGCGCTCAATTTTTTGACGCAACCACAACCTCTTTTCTCGATCATTGATGTTGGCATATTCAAATCCAATATTCCCACAGTAGATTGCTTTTAGTTGGTCAATGATTTGTTGTAAGGTGGCGTTTTGCAGGCCTACTTCTTCGCCGGCATTAAAAACAGTATTCAGATCGGCTTCACTTAGATTATAGTCTTTTAAGTCCAGATGAGGTGCTCGATTCCGACGACTCCGAATGGGATTAGTAGTAGAAGCAAGATGACCTCGATGCCGAAAACCATCAATAATAGCTAATACGTTGAGCTCTTTAATTACGTGGGTTACGGAAGTCGTTTCGCCATTTACAGTAGTGGATGTTGATGATCCATTGCCGTTGCCATTTCCATTAGTGTTAGCAGCGAAATCAAACCCCTGAAAAAATGATCTCCAGCCAGCCTCTACCGAAGTAGGATCGGCGAGGTATTTTTGGTACATGGATTCAATGAAACTCGGGTGTGCATTAAATACGTAGGAATAATCGTTCATTTTCAATTTATTTTTAAGTTTTTTACGCGCTTGTTAATTTTTAATATGTGTTGTATTAGTTGTACTCAATGTGAGCCAATTTTGTTTTTTTGACAGTTTGGAAAATCACGTAAACCTTACAAAAAGAGGTCTAAATAAGTGTTGATTAGGTTCAAAT
>JBCCJE010000063.1:0-12288 GCA_039027925.1 Bacteroidota bacterium | reverse complement strand
ATTTTCAATTTACCATCCATGTTTGCTTATCTCATTAAAGTTACTATTTGCTGGGTCGGATTTTATTTAATCTATTCAGTATTTCTTAAGAAGGAAACTTTCTTCCATGTCAATCGCTGGTATCTGTTGAGTACTTTGTTTTTGGGTGTGTTGATTCCACTGGTAGAATTTCTCCCTATTTTTCAAGAGGATAATACGGCGATGGTTTATCTCTTGCCATTGAACGAAAGTGTATTTTACGTAGAAAGTGCTGTAAATGAAGCAGTTGTGGAATCCACATTTGATTGGATGCAGCTATTTTGGGGAGTTTATTTCTCGGGAGTTATATTTTTTGGATTGCGGTTTTTGGTGGGTTTAGGAAAAATATTGAAACTCTACTTAGATGCAGAAAAAGTAAAAAAAGCAAATCACACATTAGTTCTAACAAATCATTTACATCTTCCTTTCTCATTTTTTAAAATGATGTTTTGGAGTAAAAATTTAACGATAACGACTGCTGACGAGCAGAAAATCCTTACGCACGAAGCCGCCCACGTAGAAGGATGGCATTCCGTAGATGTAATGTTATGCGAGATCATGAGCATCATTTTTTGGTGCAGCCCTCCAGTTTATTTTTATAAAAAATCATTGAAAACTGTCCACGAATATTTGGCAGATGCGGTGGTACTGCAGACTACTTCGACTAAAAAATATGGACGACTCTTGCTACAACAATCTCAGTCAGGTCTGCAGGTTGCTTTGGCTAATCATTTTATTCATTCACAATTAAAACAAAGAATTATTATGATGACCGGAAATAAATCCCGCAAAGAAGCGGCTATAAAATACCTTTTTGCTCTTCCCGTAATATTATTGTTATTTATTGCATTTTCTAAAAAAGAAGCCTTTGCCAATACCGATACACCCACTACTGAAATAACCGATAACACTACTCCTACAAATACCGAAATGCTAACAAGCGTAGCTACCGTCGTTGGCAATGATGTAGATGAGATGCCACTTTTTCCGGGATGTGAGGATGAGGAAAATAAAGCTGCAATGAGAAAATGTTCCGACGAAAATTTATTGAAGCACATCTACATGAATATCAAATATCCCAAGGAGGCTCGTAAAGCTGGAACGGAAGGAAGAGTGATTGTGAAATTTACAGTTGGCGCAGATGGAACGATCACCAAGGCGCACGTGGCTCAAGACATCGGCAATGGTTGTGGAGATGCCGCACTGAGCGTAATCAATACTTTACCCAAGATGATTCCTGCCACCAAAGATGGAAAAGCCGTAGCGGTAGAAATGGTCATCCCTGTCAACTTTAAATTGCAAGGAGACAATCGGGAAGTAAAGGACTCAGAAGAAAAAGCAGCACCATCTAGTCCGAATGAAATCCACGTGGTAGGGATGGGAGTACCCCAGAAAAAGAAAGGATTCCACAAAATGACAATAGACGAAATAGATGAATACGCAAGGGGAGTAGATGTAAATTTCATTTTAGACGGAAACCAGTCCACATTAGAACAAATTAAGTCCTTGGATGAGAAGGACATTAAAGAAATAATTTATTTTGATGCCACAAAAAATACTGGCAATGGAGGCAGAGAGGTACGTGTGATCAATGTTATTACAAAAGATTACAAACCCTCGCCTAGTAAGGCATCCGATGACGAATCTTCTCCCGTATTTAAGGTAGTAGAGGATATGCCAAGGTTCGCAGGGTGCGAAGATATATCCGATGACAAAACCGAAAGAAAAAAATGTGCGGAGGCGAATATGCTAAAGTACATTTACAACAATATAAAATATCCAAAGGCTGCTAGAGAAGCTGGTGTGCAAGGGCGAGTAATTATTCAGTTCGTAGTTAAGAAAGATGGTTCTATTGCCAATTCAAAAGTGCTTCGAGATCCGGGTAGTGGCCTAGGTGCAGAAGCCCAAAGGGTTATTGACTCAATGCCTACTTGGATTCCTGGCAAGCAAAAAGGAGAAGCGGTAGATGTACAATATGTTATGCCCGTTAGTTTTAAAATGACCGACGGAAAAACGAAAGATGAAACGGACAAGTCGTTTGGAAAGGAAGGTAATCCGTTAATTGTTATAGATGGAAAAATTACAAAAGCCAACAGAAAAAATAAGTTGTCTGAACTGGATGTAGATAACATTAGTGCTATCAATATACTAAAAGGTGAAGCAGCTATAAAAAAATACGGTGATGCTGGAAAAGATGGCGTAGTAGAAATCACTTTGCTCGAAAAATCCGAAGATGATACCGTAAGCGACCAAGCAGAACTCCCCGTGGTACAAGGTACACAAGTGAGAGCGCATCCTAAAGCAAAGCAATCCAAAATGGAAAAAGTAGGCTTGAAGTCCGTAACGATCTCTCCCAACCCAACCTCGGATGTCATCAATATTGACTACGAAGCGGCAGTACAAAATATGGAAGTCATCGGCTACGATATGTACGGAAAAGAACTATTCCGCTACAACGAGAAAGGTGGCAAGCGAACCATTCCAAATATCAGTGTCAAAGATGTTCCTAAGGGAATGCTCCTCGTAGTTTTCAAAAAAGATGGCGAGGTATATACCGAGACGGTAGTCGTTCAATAATTTGGATATTAGCTACAAACTTTGGTAACGAAGACAAGTTTTTATCTTCGATCAATACCTAAAAAAACAAAAGTCTTGCAAATAATTATTTGCAAGACTTTTGTTTTTTTTTGTCGAGTGAAAATTTACAATTGCTCCTGAAAGTATTGTACAAATTCGTCAATCGTCATGGCACCAGCATCCCCCTCCCCTTGCTTGCGTACGCCGACAGTTTTTGCTGCTACTTCTTTTTCGCCGACGATCAGCATAAAGGGAATTTTTTTCACTTCATTGTCTCGGATTTTTTTACCAATAGACTCCGTACGGCTATCAATAATTCCTCTGATGTCGTGAAGGGCCAATGCTTCTTGCACCTGATTAGCGTAGTCGTTATACTTATCGCTGATGGGCAAAATGGCAAATTGATCGGGTGTCAACCACAACGGAAACTTGCCCGCACAGTGCTCAATCAATACTCCAATGAATCGTTCCATACTTCCAAAAGGGGCACGGTGAATCATCACGGGGCGGTGCATTTGATTATCAGACCCTACGTATTCCAGTTTGAATCTTTCGGGCAAATTATAATCCACCTGAATCGTACCTAGCTGCCAACTCCTGCCCAAAGCGTCTTTAATCATAAAATCCAACTTGGGCCCGTAAAAAGCAGCCTCTCCCAATTCCGTCACCGTCTCCAATCCTACCTCCTGAGTGGCCTCGATGATGGCGCGTTCTGCCTTTTCCCAGTTTTCTTCAGAGCCTAGGTATTTTTCTTTATCATTGGGATCACGCAGCGAAATTTGTGCAGTAAAATCGTGATACCCCAACTTATCAAGTACGAGTCTGGTCAATTCAAGTACATTCAAAAACTCTTGCTTTACTTGATCGGGCGTACAAAAAATATGCGCATCATCCTGAGTGAATCCTCTTACCCGTGTTAATCCGTGTAGCTCTCCACTCTGCTCGTATCGGTAAACTGTCCCAAATTCCGCATATCGAATCGGTAGTTCTTTGTAGGAGCGTGGACGGTTGCCAAATATCTCGCAGTGGTGGGGGCAGTTCATGGGTTTTAACAAAAACTCTTCTCCCTCCCTCGGCGTATGAATTGGCTGAAAACTATCTTCTCCGTATTTGGCGTAGTGACCAGACGTTACGTACAACTCTTTTTTACCGATGTGTGGCGTCATCACGGGTTGGTAGCCTCTTTTGATTTGTTCTTTTTTCAAAAAATCCTCCAAGCGAGTACGCAGGGCAGTACCTTTGGGCAACCAAATGGGCAACCCCTGACCTACTTTTTCCGAAAACATAAAAATCTCCATTTCCGCTCCGAGCTTTCGATGATCTCTTTTTTTAGCTTCCTCCAGCATGTGAAGGTACTGCGTAAGTTCTTTGTTTTTTGGAAAAGAGACTCCGTACAGTCGCGTCATCTGCTGACGGTTTTCGTCGCCCTGCCAGTAAGCCCCCGCAATTTTCATCAGCTTGACCGCTTTTATTTTAGAAGTATTCGGTAAGTGTGGCCCACGGCACAAGTCCACAAAATTGCCTTGCTCGTACAAGGTTAATGCTTCGTTCGCTCCTCGCTTTTCAATCAATTCCAATTTGTATTCATCTCCTTTTTCTTTAAAAAAAGCTAAGGCATCTGCTCTCGAAATGTCTTTGCGGACATACTCATTTTTTTGCCTAGCCAACTCCAGCATTTTATCTTCTATCTTTTTAAAATCATCAGAAGATAATTTTCGATCACCCGCATCCACGTCGTAGTAAAAACCATTTTCGATAGCGGGTCCCGTTCCAAATTTAATACCGGGGTAGAGTGCTTCCAAGGCTTCCGCCATCAAGTGGGCGGAAGAGTGCCAAAATGTTTTTTTCCCTTCTTTATCTTTCCAGGTCAACAATTGCACGGTAGCGTCTGAGTGAATCGGTCGCATGGAATCCCATACCTCCCCGTTGACTTTGGCGGAAAGTACATTGCGCGCTAAGCCTTCGCTAATGCTCTGGGCAACTTGCATGGCAGTCGTTCCTTTTTCGTACTCACGAATACTTCCATCTGGAAGCGTAATTTTAATCATCTCTTTGTTTTTTATCGAGTGTTGAGATTAGGAATGGTTCACTAATAAATTTACTCAAAATCTCTTGTGAAATAATTGTTCTTATTTACGATCATGTATTAGGAAAAGTTCCTATTTGAGTGCCGCTAAGGTGCGCAAAAATAAGGGTTTTTGGTTAGTTTCAAAAGATACCTCGAAGGCTGTCTCGGAAAACTTTTTTAAGTAACTCCTGTTAATTCACATATCTACATTTAATTTTTCAGTAGGTGAAATTTCGAGATACAGCAACCCAAATAGTTTCGAAAAATTAGCGAGACCAAGAAGCATTAAATTTAAAATAAGGCGTTACTGCAAAATTTTCAAAGTTAAACTAAACTCAAGATGATGCACTTCAAAAAGATAATTTTACTTTTTTCACTTTCATTTTTTCATTTTCAATTTTTTGCTCAAGGCAACTGGGAGAAGATTGATGCTGGAACTGAATTTTCTGTGGCCCTCAAATCCGATGGTACGCTATGGGCTTGGGGCAATAATGGTAATGGTCAATTAGGAATCAATAATACCACTAATCAACAACTTCCCGTTCAGGTAGGCACCGACACCGACTGGGAGACTTTTTCGCTTGGTGCTATTCATTGCTTGGCTATAAAAACAGACGGTACGTTGTGGGCATGGGGACTCAACGGTAACGGTCAATTGGGACTAGGCAATACCACAGATCAAAGCACCCCCACCCAAGTAGGTACTGATTCAGATTGGAGAACGGTTGATGGTGGTCAAGCTCATTCTCTAGCGATTAAAGATGATAACACCTTGTGGGCATGGGGATTCAACACGAATGGTCAACTTGGCTTAGGCAATACCTCAGAGCAAAACACCCCCACGCAAGTGGGTAGTTCAACGGACTGGATGGCGATAGCTAGTGGAGGAGGACACAGCCTTGCGCTCAAAACAGATGGTACGCTGTGGGCGTGGGGTGCTAACTTTACGGGGCAAATCGGAAATGGAACAACAGACCAGCAAAACGATCCCACACAAATTGGAACTGATACGGATTGGATTGAAATCTCGGCTGGATTTGAATTTTCTGTGGGAAGAAAAAGCGATAATTCTCTTTGGACATGGGGTTTCAATGGTAATGGACAATTGGGTAACGGAACACTGACCCAAGAGGTTACGCCTGCTCAGATCGGAATGAATAATGAGTGGAGAAAAATAATTGCAGGTGCTTCGTTTGCTTTTGCCATCGAGATGGATAGTACGCTGTACGGATGGGGATTTAACGGGGAAGGGCAGCTAGGAGACGGAACGACCACTCAGCAAAGTACCATTACTCAAATAGGAACTTCTAGCGACTGGTGTGATATGGCGGCAGCAGATGGTGTCATTGTCGGTAACTCGGTTTTTGGAACTCATAGTCTAGGCTTGCGAGGAACAAAAAATATTATTTGTGCTTCTGGCTCCAACTATGTTGGTCAGCTCGGTGACGATACCACTACTGACAGATTAGAATTTTTGTGTGATGTGGGGGACATCAGCGTGAGTTTAAATGATTTGACGGTTACCGATGCGATCTCCATTCATCCTAATCCCTCCTTCGGCTATTTTACCATTAATTTGGAAAGTGTAGATACTGATTTTTCGGACTTGAAAATTTATAATGCCACGGGACAACTCATCCTGTCGCAGGAAGTAACCGAGACGAGTTTTGAGGTTGATCTACCGAACAATAGTAAAGGGGTTTACTATCTAGTTTTTGAAAATCAAGAAACTACGTTGACTAAGAAAATTATTTGTCATTAGTGGAGATAGAAAATTGATGAAATGACTCATCGAGAAATAATGATGACAGCGCGGATGAGAAAATGATTAACGATTAATAATTAATCGTTAATCATTAGTTAATCACTTCACTTCGAAAGTAATTTTTACGTTGACGCGGTAGGAGGTAACTTTATTGTTATTTACCACTACGCTTTGACTTTGTACGTAAGCAGATTTGACATTATTAATGCTTTTACCTGCCTTAGCAACTGCTTTTGCAGTTGCATCTTCCCAACTTTTTTTAGAGTCAGCTAGGACTTCAATGACTTTCATTACTGCCATAGTTCTGTTTAATTTAAGGTGTTAAAAAAATATATTTTACAATTGTAATTGCATTGTTGTCATCATTAGATCTTTATCGTCATTCGATTGCCATTGTCTTTATCATTCGATTACCATAGACATTCTCATTATTATTCGATTGTCATTGTCATTGTCATTGTCATTGTCATTGTCATTGTCATTAAACCAAATACCGATTAACCTTCACATGCACTACCCGACCTACAAGTATTTCTTCACCTCCTCAAATAATTGGTGCTCGTCACCAGATTGATATTTTCTCTTGTGATAGACGATTTTTCCATTTTTATCAAAAATAAAAGTTTGGGGTAAGCCATTGAGTGCCCCAGGAATGATTCTTCTAAATTCTCTCCTCGTATCGTGGTAAGTTTCCCAAGGCCAATTTTCTTTTTCTACCCTTTTTAAAAATCTGTTATAATTTTTTTGGAAATCTGTGGAGATAGCAACTAGGTTAAAATCTGCCTCCGCTTTCCATTCGGGATATACTTTCTTGAGCGCGTTCAACTCCATTCGGCAAGGATAGCAAGTCGTCAGCCAAAATAAAACGACCGTGGGCTTTCCATTTTTTTTTAAAATAATTTCAGAATTGAGACTATCCTGATTGGCATTGGTAACTGGAATGTCAAATGGATACTCCTGCTTGATCTTATCCTTACGCCGAGAAAGATCAAGCACGTAGTTTCTGCGTGGTGTGGTATCTCGATGAACCACCATCGAAGGCTTCGGTGCTGTGGTAGCATTTTTTGTAAGTACGTTGTTATTTTTATCGTGTTCTCTTGGTGACTTATTTTCTGTACAGCCAAAAAACAATACAATTGCAAATAAATGAATTAAATATTTCATAAAAGATTTTTTTACTATTTGTTGGCCAAAGCCTTTTTTGCTCGGGCAAGACCTACTTTGGCACGTTCGTAGTCAGGATCGAAATTCAAAATATTTTGATAATCATTGACCGCCGCTTGAAAGTCGCCCATTTGTTCGGCGGTGTAACCTCGGTAGTAGTAGGCCAAACCGAAAGTGGGATCTACTTTTACGGCGATGTTAAAGTTAGCGTTCGCCGTCTTGATAGAATCTTGTTCGATGTAGATGATGCCTAGTCTTTGGTAAGCGTTGGCATAACTTTTATCTAGCTGCGCAATTTTCTTTAAGATGGTTTTAGCTTTTTCCAACTTATCGTGATTGTGCAAATATGAAGCCTGATTGTACAGCACATCGGGATTATCGGGGTCAGTTTGCACGGCATTTTCAAAATACTGCGCAGCCAATGGGCTATCGTCCTCGTCGAATATTTTTCCCAACAACACAAACGCGTCGGTGTGCTCGGGATCAATGTCCACGCATTTTTGGAGGTTCTTGGAGGCCATCTGCTTATTTCCCATCAATACGTGGTTGAGTCCAATCATAAAAAATCCTTCGGGATTATTGGGTTCTGCTCGCATGACCTTCGCAATGGTTGCCATCGAAGCGTCGTATTGTTTTAAGATTTGCTGAAACTCTGCCAACTTCAGCAACGATGGAATCCGATCAGGATGCAAGGCTACACACCTTTTCATAGTCTGCAGCGCTAATCGGGATTTGGAGTAATCCAGATAAATATCCGCCAACAAATGATGATAGTCCGCATTGGTAGAATCTATTTTCATTGCCGAAGCCATATCTAAGATCGCATTATCGTAGCCGTCATTTTCGTAAAAAGCCTTGGCACGAGTAGCGTATAATTTAGGATCATTCGGATTTTCGGCAATCAAATCTGTCAATTGGTCTATGGCAAGAATGCCCGTTTTTCCAATGGTATTATCAGTAGATTCCTGCGTAGTATTGGTTGTCGAAGGCTTATCGCCATCACACCCCACAAAGAACAGGGCAATTAATGCCCAACAACTAAAATTCAATATTATTTTTTTCATACTACAAAATTAGCTTATTTTCCATAAAACGTTGGTGTCTTGGTTTTATTGATTGTGAAATGATCTCACCGAGGTTTCGGGATAGGTTTATGATTGTCCTCTTTACCTGTTTCCAAAAATAAGCATTGAAGCGATAGCATCAACTCACCAAAAAAAAATCAAAAATTCCAACTATTCATTTTTCGTCCCGTCTTTTAGCTGTACTTTCAAGAGAACAATCTGTGCAAACATTGATAAACCCACACACCTTCGAGGAAAAAGAATTGGTTCGACGTAGCCTACAAGGAGATAGTCGGGCGCAGATGCGGCTGTATCGCAAGTACGTGCAAGCCATGTTCAATACTGTGGTGAGAATGGTGCCCAACCGAATGGATGCGGAAGACATTATTCAAGAAGTTTTTGTCAAAGTTTTTCAAAAGCTAGGGCAGTTTAAGGGAGACGCTACCCTCGGGGCGTGGATTAAACGGATTACGGTCAATACTACTTTGAATTTTATTCGAGCGCAAAAAGAAATTTATTTTGTCCAAGACGAAGATTGGGAACGAACCAATTTACTCACGGAAGATGTGAAGGTAGAGCCCGAGTATTCGATGACGCAAGTGCACCATGCTATCAAAAAATTACCCGACGGTTGCAGAGTTGTTTTGAATTTATATTTACTCGAAGGGTATCAGCACCAAGAGATTGCTTCGATTTTGAAAATCTCCGAGTCAACATCTAAAACTCAATATCGGAGGGGAAAACAACTGTTAGCCGACCAACTGCGAAGACTGCGGTAGTAAGGGCTTGTGATCAAGCTGTCAATTAATCATTTTTCAAAAAACTAAGAATGGATTTTTTAGAAAAAAGAATTTTAGAAAAAAGGGATGAACTCGATCACGTTGAGCGGGTGGACGAAGGGTTACTCTGGCAAAATATTCAGGCGGATTTATCACCGCCCATTGCCAAGCTAAAACCCCAACGGTCTCAAATATTTCTACAAATCTACGCAGTCGCCGCTTCGGTCGCTTTGTTAGCGATGGCAAGTTGGATGATAGTGGGTACAAAAGATACGAACCTCAAAGCAACAACCTCCGAAGTAGTCGAGATTGAGCAACTGCCGATTTTTAAAAACGAAGCAGTCAAAGAATACCGACAAACGGTGGCTGCCAAAGAACAAGAGGTAAACATTGAAAGTATCAACAAACAGGAGTTTGAAGATATTTTTTATGAATTAGAAATTCTGGAAACGATGCAACAAGAGTTTCGAAAGGATTTACCCGAAATTTCCGACAAAGAAAAAGCAATTAAAGTTTTACAAAAATACTACGAAAGAAAAATTCGAATCCTAGAAAGATTATCAAAAGAAATAGAAAAAAAGTCACAACATGAAAGAAGAATTAATGAAAGCCCTAGGTAAAACGCTAATGGTATTGATTGGTCTTTTGCTGGTTCACCCCATGCTAGCCCAATACAACCAATCCAAAACATTTGAAAAAACTTATACCGTTTCCAAAGGTGGTTTGCTCAAAATATCCCACCGTAGGGGAGAATTGAATATAAAAAAATCAAATACCAGTCAGATCAAAATCAGGCTAGAAGTTGATATTGAGGGCAGTAGAGAGGAAGATGTAATTGAATTGTTGAGTAACATTGAATTAGATAATTCAGAGAGGAATAATCAGATCACTATCGAGGCACTCTCCAATATAAAAAATTGGTCTAAAATCAATAGGAAAAGTTACATCGAGTTAAAGTCGGGAAAAGAGTTGAGAGGGATTCAAGAGATTGTGATGGACATGGTAGTAGAAATACCCGACGGCATTAACTTGGAATTGTCTAATAAATACGACGACATCAACATCACAAATATCAAAGGCAACATTAAGGTTAAAAATTATAACGGCGACGTCAACACCGGTGATGTGGATGGCGATGTCAATCTCGACATAAAATACGGGAAAGCTAACCTCGGCAATATTCGTAATATGGAAGCTACATTGTACGAAGGGCAGTTGTCACTCGGCAATGCTAGTGACGTAAAAATCAACTCAAAATACACCACCGTCAGCATGGGCAATCTAAAGTCTGCGGAAATAGAATCTTACGAAAGTGATTTTAATATGGGAAACATCAAAGGGGATGTTTACGTGAAAGATAAGTATTCCGATTGGTCATTGGGTTCTTTTATGGAAGGAAAATTAGATTGTTACGAAAGCGACTGGAATGTCGGCAACATTGATAATGTTAACGTGGAAAGTAAACACGGAGAATATAATATCGGCAATGCCAAAGAGGTAGCGTTCGAAAAAAGCTATCAGGATGATATTGACATCGGAGCACTTGAAGTATTCAGGGCTACGGCGAGCAAATATTTAGATGCCAACATCGGCGTACTCAAGCGAGGGCTATACCTCAAAGATGACTACAACGGTGATGTAGAAATTCAAAGCGTAACGGCCGACTTTGAGGGCGTCGAAGTTATCGCAAAGAATACGGACATCGAAATACCACTAAATAACATGAAATACACGCTGGACGTAGATGTGCGCAATGGAGATATTTCCTTCGAGGAAGACAACCTCGACGAGGAACTTTTTACGGAGTACAGAAATAATTTGACGATCAAAGGAAAAATGAACGGCGGTAATTCGAATAGCCCCAAAGTTGTTTTGAAAGGAAGCAATATGGATGTGGAATTGGAGTAGGGTTTAGGATTATACCTCCCCCGAAACTTTGGGGGATTATGGATTATGGATTCCGAAAAATCTTGAATCTATAATCCATAATCACAAAAACTATCGTCTGCCGAATAATTTACCAGTCAACCACTTTAACCCAAACCCAGTCACATCATCCATAATTTGACCATCGCCATCTTGGTCAATAAGTTTTTCGAACATACTCATTTCCTTTCGTTTGTTGGTAGGTTGAGATTTGACGGAATTATTGAGCATATCAAAAAGGCCGCCACCGTCGAGGTTTTCTTGTTTTTTTTGTTTGCCTAGCATTCCCATGATGACTGGTGCTAGCATTGCCATAAGGTTTCCAGTTTGCCCTTTGCCCAGACCACTCATCTGACTAATCATATCAATGGCGCCGTTTTGTTTCCCACCTAAGATATGTTTTAAGATTCCAGCACCGTTGAGCATGCTCGTATTTTGAGCTGGTTGCTGCATATTACCAGTAGCGTATCCCATCAAGTCGTCTAGGATGCTTCCGTCGTGATCCCGATCCAAAGCTCCCGCTAGGGCATTTCTGCCTTCTGGGGTTGCAGAATTTTTAGCCAAAGCCTTCGTCATCATTGATACAATTGCGGAGGTCGCATCTGCGGTTTGTTTTTTATCAGCCCCTCCAAGCTGATTAGCCATAGACTCAATGAGTCCGTCAGAAAGTTGTCCGTTAAGTAAGTCAATTAAGTTTGTCATAATTTAATTTTAAAAAACCCACGTGTGGGGATGTTATGAATAAAATAATTATAGATGATGCCTACCCCAAAACCTCGGAGCATTATCACTTGTTGCTACATTTATATTATTAGCATAATTTATGTATAATAAAATGAATATAAATATCTGTGTCTTCTACTAAATTGATACTCCATGAATATTATAAAGTCACTTTTTACTGTAACTTTTACGCTAATCTTAACT
>JBCCJE010000062.1:0-12306 GCA_039027925.1 Bacteroidota bacterium | reverse complement strand
TGCCGCGCGAAGAACGCGACACGACCGTGGTCAACGCCAGCATGCCGAAGCGTCGGGTGCAATTGTCCTGATACAACGGAGTCCCCTTCCTCCACGAGTAACTCCACAATCTCTCCCGAAACGGGGGAAGAAATTTTGACTTCCGTCTCTGGAAAAACTTTTCCGCTCGCTCCGACCATTTCTCTGATGGTTCTTTTTTCCACCTTTTCGGTAGCTACCAGTTCGCCTTTAGGTTTATTTTTTCTTTTGAAATAGAACATACCTAACAACATAATTACAATTCCGACCAAGATGTAAATTAGTCTATTATTTCGTTTCATTATTTGCCCCTTTCCTAGTTCTTATTTTCCAACAGACAGCCAAGGAAATACTGTGGGGAGATTTTTAGTTTTTAAAAAAAATTATTTCGTATCAATGTTTACTAGACTTTTTAACAAAAGTTGGGGGACTACATACGGAACTTGGGTTACGGATTTCAAAATGGTATTTCACCATCTTGCTTATTACCTATCCATCTACTTCAACTCCAATTTTTTACCTTGATAAAAATCCAAAACTTTTAGTGTGAAAATATAATCGTACTTCGCCACGATCAAATCTACCTCCGCTTGATCCAAATTATTTTTGGCAGTAGCGTATTCGAATGTATTAATAGTTCCTAGCTCAAATTGTTTTTCGGAATTTTGAAAAGCTGCCTGAGTAGCCTCTACGGTTCGCTGAGCAGCCTGTAAAGTTCGCTTGGCGGCACGAGCGTTGGCTAGTGCGGTCTGAATATCATTTTTAAGATTTTGTCTGTTGAGTTCGGCGGCGTATTGAGCATTTCTCACACTAATTTCAGCCCTGTCCATATTGATAATCGTAGTGTGATTATTATAAATTGGAACCCTCAAACTAAGGCCTACATTCTGTCCAAAGTTCTGGTTGACCTGATCGAAATACGATACATCTTCGAAGTTGGGTACTTCTTGCGTAAATCCAAAATCAACCTGCTGACCATCGAGCGTTACGGTCTGTGTCACTATTTCCGTAGAAAATGTTCCATCCCGTTGTTGGAATCTAGTGGAGTAGTTAGAACTTAATCCCGCAAATGCACTTAGATTTGGTAAAGCACTTGCCCTTGCGATTTGTTTTCCCAACGCCGCACTTTTCACCCGAAATTCATCGGCTTTTACAAATGGTTGATTATTCAAAGAGCTTTGGTATAAGTCATTGAGTTTGACCAATTCGGGATTTTCGTCAACGGCAACCAAAATCGTATTGGGTTTTTCGAGTTGGATCGTTTTGCTGGGATCAAGCATCAGGATATTTTTCAAATTCAACATCCCCGTTTCTACTGCATTTTCTTGCGTGATAATTTGTTGCTCATTTCTCGCAATAGTTGCTAAAATATCCAAGCGATCATTAGCAGGTCGAACCCCCGCTTTGATTAATTTATCCACCTGATCTAGCTGACTTTCTGTCAAAATTTTTCGTTGTACGGCAGCAGTTAATTGTTCTTCCGCGAAAAGCACATTCAAATACGCCGACGCAATGCTTAGGCTGATGTCATTTTTAGCTTGTGCCAAATCGTTCATGGCGGCTTGGATGTCATACCCTGCCTGCTTGATGGAATTGTTGATTCGATTGCCATTGTAGAGTGTGACCCCCGCATCGAGGCGAAGTCCGTTGGTTCCGATGGATAGAGAGTTAAATTCGTTGGTCACGGGGTCAATTGTTCGACCAAATTGGTAAGCACCGCTCAATGAGCCATTCAGATTGGGCAGCCGAAGCATTTGGCTGGCTTTTTTGTCTAACTGACTTTGCTGCATGTTCAGTTCCGTTCTTTTGATCGTGATATTATTTTCCCAAGCGTACTGAACACATTTCTGTAAAGACCAAGTCTCTTGTGAGGAAAGGTGAGCTACCATCAACAAACAAGTAGCCAAGGTAAGGGTCAATTTTTTATACATATCTCGTTGGGTTTAAAAAGTGAGGATAAAGAATGATGATGAAGATCACGGCGCAATAGTAATTAGGTCGTTCTTAAAGGACGAATTATTTATATCAAAACAGTATTCCAAAGGATGAACGCTTTGAAATGTAATATGGAAAATTATCGGTAGGCAATACAAAATTGATTCACAAGGGTAAGGGACTTTACTTTTTTATTCATTTTGTAAAAAAACATATGTGTTGTCGGCAAAATTTAATTCCATCACGGGATGAAATGGTTTTATTTTTACCATGAATATTTTGGTGAGAAAGACTAAGACTACTTCAAAAAACCAAAATGTATGGGACTGGCTTAACGACGTGAATGGAAGCAACTAAAACTATTATTTGTAATTGATACCTCCTCCGATTCAGAAGTTCGTCTTTTGAATCGGAGTTCTCTTTTCAGTATCTTATTTTTCCATGATTTTATTTTAGCTTTTCTTGTGGATAAAGTTCCTCACTATCAACTTTTTGTATCCTCAGCAACATAAAATCAATAAGAATCTCTCTATCTTTATCAACCATATTCGGAGTGAAAGCGTTATATTTGCGAACTTTTATCGAAAAAATTAAAATTTGAAAAGCTGAAAAAGAGATGGAAAAGAAATTCATATACTTAGACAACAATGCCACTACTCCCTGTGATCCAAGAGTGGTAGAAGCAATGCTTCCATATTTTCATCAAATTCCGGGAAATGCCGCTAGTAGAAATCACCCTGCTGGTTGGGCTGCCGAAGAAGCGGTGGATTACGCACGAGAGCAAATAGCTAATTTGATTAGCGTTGACCCGAAAGAAATCATTTTCACTTCGGGTGCTACGGAAGGCGATAACTTGGCGTTGAAGGGTGTTTTTGAAATGTATAAACGCAAGGGCAATCACATCATCACCGCCAAGACTGAACACAAAGCCGTACTAGATGCTTGTAAGAAAATTGAAAAAATGGGCGGTGAAGTCACTTACCTAGATGTGGACAGACAGGGTTTGGTCAACTTGGAAGAGCTAGAGGCTGCCATTAAAGACACCACCATTCTGGTATCTATCATGTGGGCAAATAATGAGACGGGTACTATCCAACCCATGAAGGCGATTGGTGATATCTGTGCAAAGCACGGTGTATTATTTATGAGTGATGCTACACAAGCAGTTGGAAAAATTCCAGTTAGTCCAAAAGAGGCTGGCGTTCACCTCATGGCATTTACTGGGCATAAAATGTACGGCCCCAAAGGAGTAGGTGTTTTATTTGTCAATAGAAAAAACCCTAGAGTGAAAGTTACTGCTCAAATGGACGGTGGCGGACACGAAAGAGGAATGCGATCAGGTACGCTAAATGTTCCTGGCATAGTAGGAATAGGCAAAGCGGCCGAAATAGCAATGCAAGAAATGGAAGCAGATGCTAAGCGACTGAGCAAACTGAGAGATAAACTAGAGCATACCTTAATCAATTCTTTGGAAGAATGCGAAGTGAACGGTAGCATCGAGCACCGAATGCCCCACGTCACTAATATTTCGTTTAAGCACGTAGAGGGAGAAGGATTGATGATGACTTTCAATCAAAACATGGCGGTGTCCTCTGGTTCTGCTTGTACTTCTGCTTCGTTAGAGCCTTCTTACGTTTTGGTAGCACTTGGACTAGGTGATGATTTGGCACACTCCTCTATCCGATTCAGTCTGGGAAGATTCACTACCGAAGAAGAAATAGATTACGCTATTCAAGCAATGCAACAAGGGGTGAATCACATGCGGGACTTGAGTCCTATTTGGGAAATGTATAAAGAAGGTATTGACCTCGACACAGTAGAATGGTCAGAACACTAGCTTGTTTTGTAGATTTCATATATTTTTGTAGCATACAATTTTAAAAAAATAAAATATTTAAATCATGGCTTACTCTGATAAATTATTAGATCATTTTAAAAATCCTAGAAACGTAGGAACGTTAGATAAAAGCTCCGAGAAAGTAGGAACAGGATTAGTAGGAGCACCTGAATGTGGTGATGTGATGAGATTACAAATATCCGTGAACGACGAAGGTGTCATCGAGGATGCTAAATTCAAAACCTTTGGATGTGGCTCTGCGATTGCTTCTTCCTCATTGGCTACCGAGTGGCTCAAAGGAAAATCCGTAGAGGAAGCATTGACTTTCGATAATATGGATTTGGTAGAAGAACTAGCTTTGCCCCCCGTGAAGATTCACTGTTCTGTACTAGCTGAGGATGCTATCAGGAGTGCAATCAAAGATTACCGAGAGAAGAATGGCATAGAAACGCCCGACGAAGACGGTCATTCTCATTCGCACTCACATTCTCATTCACATTAATTATTCTAGGGATCTCTGATTTACTTTTCCAAATCCATCGGTCAGGGTAAATCGTGCTAGATAACTAGATAGTGTGTGTACACATAAATTTGAGTTCGAAATAACATTATAATTAAATTACTTATGGTTTACGTAGCAGATAGTGCCAAAACAAAAGTCGAAGAGTTGATGCAGGAAGAGAATCTTTCTGATGACTACTTCATTCGAGTAAGTGTAGTGAGCGGAGGTTGTTCTGGTTTGTCCTACAAGATGGACTTTGATAATGAGTCACAACCAAACGATCAGGTCTTCGAAGATAATGGAATGAAGGTAGTGACAGATTTAAAAAGTTTTCTTTACCTCTGCAACACCACGCTAGAATTTTCGGGTGGATTAAATGGAAAAGGATTTTATTTTAATAATCCTAATGCAGCGAGGGAATGTGGATGTGGTGAAAGTTTTGCGGTTTAAAAACTTTCTTTAATCTAACCCTAGACATACTACAGAAAAGAGCGTAGCAATTAGTTTTGCTGCGCTTTTTTGTTTTGGAGGGAAAAGTATGTCTCCAAAACTCGGAAAATAGGTATCTTAACTATTTGCTCGTCAATTATAATGATCATAATAGATCAGCGTTAAGATACTTGATGTCTGAGGAAAGAGAAAAATGACTTGTTTATCCCCAAAACCTTAGAGAGAATAGTTTATCCACTCCCACCCCCACTTCTACTATTTTTCTAAAAACCAATGCCGTAAGACAATAAACCATTTTAACGACGTGCAACAACAACCTATTTTTACGTTTGATAAAAGGAGTATGCTCAAAAGTTTTTATGCTAAAAAATCTACTCTCCATATTAATGATAAGTTGGTCGGTTGTGCTCGTGGCGCAAGGTGATGACCTGTCCAACTGGCGTACGCAAATCGCTGATATTCAAGGAGATAGCATTAACCTTGACAGTTTATCCATTGTTCCCGAAAGTGTCCAAATTACCAATTTGGGAAATAATCAAATAATAGATACCGCTCTTTACGAAATCAAAAATTCAACGATTTATTTTAAAAATAGAAACGATAGTGTTACCGCTCAAAACGGTAACACCGCTGATACGACTAGCCTTGAAATAAAATACCGCACCCTTCCTTTTTCGCTTCACCAACCACTTTCCTTTGGCGACACAACCTTAATCCGACGACGAGGAGATGGTACTTATATCGGAGTAGATTATAGTCCATTTGAGCAAAAGCGGGGTTTGCTCGATCAAAAGGGATTAGATTATAATGGGAGTTTTGCAAGAGGACTTTCTTTCGGTAATAATCAAAGTTTGGTATTGAATAGTAGCTTCAACTTACAACTTGCGGGGACACTCGGTGACGATATTGAGATTTTGGCCGCCATCTCGGACAATAGCATTCCCCTCCAACCCGAAGGTAATACGCAACAACTCCAAGAGTTTGATCGAATTTTTATCCAACTAAAAAAAGATAATAATAAACTAATTGCGGGTGACTACGAACTCCAACGTCCCAACAGTTACTTTATGAATTATTTTAAAAAATTGCAGGGAGCGACCTTTTCCAATCAGACGGAATTATTTTCCGAAGGCATTTTAAAATCAAACCTAAGCGCAGCTATCGCTCGGGGAAAATTTGCGCGTAACAACATTGTTGCGTTGGAAGGTAATCAAGGGCCCTATCGCTTGGAAGGTGCAGAAGGCGAAAGATTTATCATCGTACTTTCTGGAACGGAAAAGGTCTATGTGGATGGTCGCCTGATGGTAAGGGGAGTAGAGAATGACTATATCATTGATTACAATCGGGGGGATATTACTTTTACCAATCGAAGGCTAATAACAAAAGATTCCCGAATCGTAGTGGACTTCGAGTACAACGTACAAAACTATACCCGTAGCATGATCGCCTATAATGCAGAATATCAACACAAAAAATGGAAAGTGAATTTTAACCTTTACAACGAGCAGGATGGAAAAACATCTACGGGGCTAAATGAACTGACCGCTGCCCAAAAGCAATTTATTGCTGAGCAAGGTGACCAATTAGACGAAGTGCCATTTACGGGAATTGATACCTTGGAAGGCGGCTTCGATCCCGATCGAATTATGTACGCCAGAGTGGATACTAGCTTTATTATCAATGGGGTGACTTATACGGATACGATTGCTATCTACTCCATCAATCCTACCATCGCAATTTACATCGCTCGATTTTCGGAAGTAGGACAAGGCAATGGCAACTACATCATTGATACCGAAAATGCCATCAACGGCCGGGTGTATAAATGGGTAGCCCCTGATTCTACTACGGGGATACCGCAGGGAAGGTTTGAACCCATTATTCGCCTGTCCGCTCCGCAAAAACTACAAATGATGACCTTGGGAGCGGAGTATCAAATCAATAAAACCTCTAGCATTTTTACGGAGGTAGGTATGAGCAATAAAGATTTGAACCGTTTCTCCAAATTGGATAGTGAGGATGATCGGGGATTTTCCCTTTTTACCAATTATAAAAACGAAAGAAATATTGGGAAAAAAGAAAAGGGATGGAAGCTACTGACTGATGTCAAATACGAATTTGTACAGGATAAATTTAACGCACTTAATCCTTATCGTCCAGCAGAATTTTTAAGAGATTGGAATCTAGCGGGTAGAAATAACAATACGGTATCAACCTCTGCTAACAATAAACGCACGGAGCACATCGGAACGGCAGGTTTTGAAGTCCGTCATAAAAAAGCGAGTGTAGAATACGAGTTTTCGGGATTTATCAGGGATTCCGTTTACACAGGAGCAAAGCATTTTTCGAAGGTCAGGTACAACCAAAAAGGGTTTAGTTTTTTGGCACACGGTAGTCTGCTCCAATCGGAAGATTTAGAGCAAAAAAGTGACTTCTTTCGTCCTCGAATTGATATTTCCCAAACCTTTAAAAAACTCAACGATTGGAGTGTGGGTGTGTACGGAGAGCGAGAGAAAAATGAACGTAAAGACCTAGTTACGGATACCTTGAACCGAACGAGTTACTACTACGATTTGTATCGGGTGTATGTGAAAAGTCCCCAAAAAGATAAGTTTAATTTTGGGCTAAATCACACTCAACGATTCGATTATCAACCCGTTACGACTGATTTTTTGAAAAATACGACAGCGCGGGAATGGAACATCAACGGGAGTTGGAATCAAAGTAGAAACGCTCGCTTGGGGTGGAATATGACTTATCGAGAATTAGAAATTAATGACTCCACGCTGACCGACCAAGCCCCCCAACAAACTTATCTGGGAAGAATAGATTACGCTGTGCGTTTGTTTAAAAATCTAATTCGCTCCACGACCACTTACGATATTGGATCGGGACAAGAACGCAAAATCGAATTTATCTACGAGCCAGTCAATGATCCCAATCTAGGGCAGTACGTATGGATTGATTATAACGACGACGGCGAGCAGCAGAACAACGAATTTGAGGTAGCTGTTTTTCCGCAGGATACGATGTATATTCGGATTCCCTTACTTTCTGATTTGTTTATTCGTACGAACAATGTTCAGTTCAATCAAAGCTTGAGTGTGAATTCTGATTACTTCCGTAATCCTTGGTTTCAGAAAAAAGGTTTAAAAAATATCATCAGCCGTATATCCACTAATTCTACTTTTTTGATTAACCGCAAAACGAGAGAAATTCCCGGTGTTTCGCAATGGAATCCTTTTCAAATAGATATACCCGACGAAGGTTTAGTTTCCATTAATTCTGTAATTAATAATACGCTGATCTACAATAAGCGAGACCCTAAATTTCGCTGTCAATTTAATTTTTCCAATTCCCAAAATCGGCTCGTGCTCACTTCTGGTTTTGAGAGTAGAAGTTTGGATCGGCAATCTTTTCAGACCTTTTGGAACCTCAGGAAACCTTTCGATTTTGAAGTTTTACTAGAGCAAGAGAGGAGTAGTTACGATTCGGAGTTTTTTAATAATCGAGATTATGAGCTAGAAGGGTACGCTATTTCTCCACAATTCACTTATCGCATTTCCCAAAATTTCCGAACTGAACTTTCGTACAAATATCGAGATCGGAAAAATATTCTCTCCGGGGGCGAAGGTGAAACTGCTACCTTCCACGATTTCAGTTTTGAATCAAAATATAATCGCACTGCAAAAACGCGCTTTTTACTTCGATTTTCCTTTATTGATATTGCTTACGACGGTGAGAGAAATACTCCCGTGGAGTTCGCCATTTTAGAAAGTTTGCAAAACGGAAAAAATTACCTCTGGAATTTTACCTACGAAAGACGATTGGCTAAAAGTATTGACTTGGAGGTCTCGTACGACGGTAGAAAAAGAGGAGAAGCCAATACCATCCACACGGGGCGAGCTACCGTGAGAGCTACTTTTTGATAGAGCATCGAAGCCCGAAAACACCAAGTTTCACATTAACTTTTTGGCATAATTAATGACCTTTCCAAGGTGAAATATTTGATGTCTTACAATTATGAATACAAAATTTACTAATACCTACCAAAGCGTTTAGTACCCTTCCTTCCTTTTGTGATTCCATATTTTTAGTAAGCAGTACCTCCCTACCTCCGAGCTACATGCCGTGATCCCGCATGAGAGTATATTCAAAAATTACTACTCCATTTTACCTTCAAAAAAAATAAAATCGGCGAAAAGTGACTAAAAGAAATTTAATAATACTTCTAGTTTTATTCATTATTCCAAACATCGCGCTCAGTCAATTGAGCGATGTACACTACCTACCACCGCTCAAACAGAATAGTAATAATAATTCCATCAGACAACAGGCTTATTACCTATCTACTCCAGAGACAACGGCATTTGATGTTCTAGTCTATCAAGGGTCTAATCCCACACCCGTTGCAACTTTAAGTAGTCTATCTGCTACCAACTCAATCGAATATGCGCTAGCTGATGGAGACAATGACATTAGCCTGATAACCAATACGAATAGTGGAATTATTTTATCCAATAGTGGTTTACGATTTGAATCGGCAGGTGGACAAGATTTTTACGTGAATTATCGAGGGAGGTCTAATAACCAAGCTACCTCACTTACTTCCAAAGGGAAAAAGGCATTGGGTACTTTATTCAAATGGGGAGGACTCCCACTGAGGGCTGGAAGTTCAGATCAGTCTGCCTCGTTGGGTATCATGGCTACCGAAGATAATACGATTGTAACTATCACTGGTTATGATCCTGCTTGCGAATTTAGATTGCAAAATGATCCAGATGGAATTACTTCCGATACTGTTACTGTCACTCTTAACAGTGGTCAATGCTATGTATTGGAGGCCAGAGAAGTAGAGGGTACTGCCAATGAAGATGGCTGGCTAGGGGCAACAATTAGTTCGGATAAAAATGTAGCCATTAGTAATGGTTCTATGAATGCTGGTTTTGTGGGAAACTCAAGAGATGCGGGTATAGATCAACCTGTTCCAGAAAATCTGTTAGGAAAAGAATATGTTTACATCAGAGGAAATGGTACTAACCTCTTAGAATTTCCAATCATTATTGCAATAGAAAATAATACTGAGATTTACGTTAATGATTTGGCAACCCCAATTGCAACAATCAACGCAGGTGATTTTTTTGAAATTCCTGGTGAGAATTATTCTAGTAACTCTGCTGGAGCAAATATGTACGTCCGAACCTCTAAAAATGCCTATGCTTATCAATCTCTTTCGGGAGCATCTGCTAATCAAACTGGTGGGCTGAATTTTTTAGCTCCCCTCAATTGCCTGATGGCAGATGAGGTCAATTTTATTCCTAATGTGAGAACTATTCAGGGAAAATCAGATTACGTTGGCGCCATTACAATTACAGCTTCCGCTAGTACTCCTGATACCAATATTTTGGTAACGGACGACAACGGTGTAGTCGTTTTACCTGCTTCATCCTCCGTCCTTGGGACTGATGATTGGAAAACCTTTTTTATTTCGGATCTGACGGGGGATGTAACCGTTCAATCAACGGGTCCCGTGGCTGTTGGTTTTTTTGGCCGTAATAATAATGCTGGATACGGAGGCTATTTTTCGGGCTTTGACGTAGCACCCGTGGTCAATCTTCAAATTGTTGGAACTAACTGTCTGCCTTCTACTTTCGAGGTAGTTAATCCCAATTTTGATAGCTACCAATGGTACGGTGACGGCGCAATTATTCTTGGAGCTAACGGTACGAGTTATACTCCAACTACCGCTGGAGATTATTTTATCAGGGTGTTAAAAGGAGGATGTTACTATGATTCTAACCCACTATCGGCGTACTATTGTAATCCTGATATTGTGTTGAATAAAGAAGCAGATAAGGATACTATACAGGAAGGAGAAACGGTAACCTTTACTATTACCGTAAATAGTTTGGGCGTTGATCCAATAACCAACTTAGTTATCACGGATGTATTGCCCGCAGGCTTGACCGTGACCAATGTTAATGTCAGTAAGGGCACCTGGTCTGACCCCAACTGGATAATTGGTACTATGAATCAGGGCGACTTGGAAACTATGACGCTCGAAGCTATTGCTGATGATTTAATCAACGTTGGATCTTCTCAAACCTTAGTCAATACTGTAACTAATTCTTCGGATCAAGCTGATACTAATATCACTACGGATAATCCTTCCGCTGCGGTAACGATTATTTATGACGATAACGATAACGACGGAGTCATTGACGCAATAGACTTAGATGATGATAATGACGGTATCTTAGACGAGTATGAATGCGGAACAATCACCGATCCGTTTGTCAATGGTAGCTTCGAAGAACCTATTATACCTGTTGCTACTTTTTCTTTGATAAATCAAGCGTTAGTTCCCGGATGGAGTACAACCGCATCCGATGGATTAATTGAAATCTGGCATTCGGGACATCAGGGGGTAATGGCACAAGAAGGCAATCAGTTTGTTGAACTCAATGCCAACGAGGTATCCACTCTTTACCAGTCTTTTTCTTTAAATGGACTAGGCGGGACGATTGATTGGTCACTTTACCACCGAGGCAGAGCGGGGGTAGAAGTAGCCAATGTGTTAATTGGTGAAAATCTATCATCTACTACCAATGAACAAGTGATGAGCGACGGAATGTCTTGGGGATATTACGCTGGTACTTATCATATTCCCGTTGGACAAACGCAAATCATTATTGCATTTGAATCTACGGTGGGTGGCTCTATCGGAAATTTCTTGGATAATATCCAAATCAATATCAACCAAGGGTGTTTGGATTCAGATAATGATGGCATCACCGATAATTTTGATTTGGACTCTGATAATGATGGATGCAACGATACCGAAGAAGAAAACATCAATGATCCCGATGGGGATGGTATTGCTGGAACTGGGGTTCCTACCGTTGATGCCAACGGATTAGTAACTTCTATCACTTATACAAATCCACCTAATAATGTTTGGCAAACCAATTGTAATGCCACGTGTTCCTATACGCTACCCTGTGATGATGGCAATCCTTGTACAACTGGAGAGTTTGAAGTTTTTAATAATAGTGGAATTGTCTGTGAACCTTGTGGTGGGGGAACTTCTACCGACTGCTCCAATGGAAATACTTCTACCCTAGCCTGTGATGACGGTAATCCATTTACCGTTAATGATACAAAAACTATCTTGGATTGCGATGGGTCAGTTTGTGTGCCTTGTCAGGGAACACCCGTAGATTGTAACAATGGAACTACATCTGTAATGCCTTGCGATGACGGCAATTCTTGTACGATAAATGACGAGCAAATCGTACTCGATAGCGACGGCTCAATCTGTGTACCTTGTTCGGGAACACCTACCGACTGCGACAACGGAAATACTTCCACCGTAGCTTGCGATGATGGTAATCCATTTACCACTAATGACATACAAATTATTTTGGATTGCGATGGGTCAGTTTGTGTGCCTTGTCAGGGAACGCCCGTAGATTGTAACAATGGAACTACATCTGTAATGCCTTGCGATGACGGCAATTCTTGTACGATAAATGACGAGCAAATCGTACTCGATAGCGACGGC
>JBCCJE010000061.1:0-12321 GCA_039027925.1 Bacteroidota bacterium | reverse complement strand
TTTACATTTTATGCGCAGTTATTTTTTCTTTATGCAAGGCGAAAAACGTAGGCGATGCGGGGCATCGGCGAGGCTTTTTAACGCAGCAGAAAGGAAAAAGAACAAGTAGAAAATGTAAAGTTATTATTGAACCATTCCTAAGGAAGGCGAATAAAAAATTCCCTACCCAAGCCATCTTGGATAAGGAATTTTTAAATGACAATGGAAATGTCAAAATGCCTTACCTACTTTCTTTCGCTGCTCCATCAGAAGAAGTTTCGGCTCATCCTCAATCCCCCGAAGTTTCGGGGCAGGCAATCTTAAATCCATAATCCTCAATCTTAAATCCCCCTTCTACATCCCTCCACTCATCGAGGTCAGGTATATCTCATTGATGTAGCTGAAGAGCTGGTCTAAAGAATTCATCTTCTTGTTCACAAAGTTTAACTTGAAAGCCGAACTGTAATTATCTTTAATTTCTTTATCTGCGGTGATGACCATACTTTCCAAACTCTGCTTGCTGACGTTGATGATTTTTTCCGCATTTTTATCAAGCGCACCTTCGTCTCTCGCAAATCCCGCTGCTGCTTTTAATGTTTCTGGAATATCCCAGAAAAAAGCCATCCCGTTATTTTTCAACATATCTACATGGTTTTTGGAGAGTGTGTTGGCTTTGCTGTAGCCGCTTACTAGATTTCCGCTTACTAGATCGTTGTTGTTAGTGACGAACAAGATGCCATCTCTCTTGGCTAGGAATATATCCATTGGTATATCGGGAATGGGTACAGCTACCTTGTAGGCATCTCCCATTTTGACTAAGCCACTAAAAGCAACGCCCATTTCCAAAAATTTATCTACGGCGGGTTCTTGACCGTAGGACATCATAAAAGCAAATTCTGGTAAATTCTGCTTAGCTTCCACTTCGATCTTGTTGAAGTCCTCGTCGTATTGTGTTTTTTTCACCGTAAATTCTCTCATGCCCGTCACCGCAAAAACCATATCTCCCTTGATAATTTCGTAGAGTCCTTTTCTATCCATCTCGACACCCAAGGCTTTGATACTTTCGAGTGCCATATCCTCCAATTGGGTTCTGGTCATGCCCATTTCTTCAATCATGGGGGTAAACATTTCGAACATCCCATCTGCCATGTTAGCCATGTTCAATGCCAATGACATGTAGCCCATGAGATTATCTTTAGGTAGATATTTAAAAAAATCTTTATTGATCTCGCCCGTCGTCATTTTTCGGATTCGAGCCATCGTCTCCTCGTTGGAGTACAATTTGGAATCCATCACGATAGCGCCATCATTAAAATTCAACTCTACCATGTAGTCGGTATCTTTGTACAAATCTTTAACTGCATCCATCATACCTTCCATTCCCGGTACACCGGCCATATCCTCTCCTTGGGTTTGCATATCAAATATCCATTGGTAATCCATCCACATCCGCATATCAGATTTTTTGCCTTTGGTAGCCTTCAAATACCGACGGTCTGCTAAGATGGACTTTTTGGCTTTGGCACTTAGTATAGATTTAGAGAATGCGGTAATCGGCGTTTCTCTCGACGTGCCTTCTTCGATATTTTCTTTGACATCACCACCTACTAGGATGCCTACTTTGTCGTTCCAAGCGAAGGTAGCTTCGTTGGTTGACATCGTTTCGAATTTTCCTGTTTTGCCCATCACTCCGTTCGCTTCGGGTAGCACTTTTTCCTTAAAGAATTTTGTAAATTTCTTGTTGTCTGAGATGTTAAAAATAAATCCGAAGAGGGACGACTCTTCCGTAATTTTTCCAAACATGTAGGACTCCTTCATGACGTTGATGCCTACCGAACTAGGATTCTTAGCGATCTCGCCAAGGCTCTCATCTTCTCTTGCCATTTCTCGCTCAAATTCCTTCATAGCATCTTTGTAAAAATCGTATTGCTTCAATTTTTCGAAGCTAATTTTACTATCCAAATTTCCCAAATTCATACTCACTACAAAAGTAGCGTCGCTGGGAATGTATTGTTGTAAATTCTGAGCGTAAGCGCCCACTACGGTAAAGGCAAGTAGTAGTAAGAGCGCAATTTTTCTGATAAGTCTCATTGATATGGTTTTTAATAGTTTAGTAGAGTTTGTTCTGAACGAAGCACTTGCCCAATAAGCGAGTGGAACAAGTGGGTTTTGAATCTGAGATCAGTCGAATGCTTTGATCTTTTGGATTAAGATTTTTTTTTGCAAAACCTTCTTGAATAAACTCTATGGTATAAAAAATTAGTTAAATAAGTTTCAATTTACTCTAAAACGAAATATGATTTTCTAAGGTAACTTTTCCTGTGACAAACTCCGCAATATTTCCTTCTAATTTTATAGCTTTTTTGGAAGGAGATAATTCGGCTTTTTCGTTCGATTGATTTTTAATGGGTTGCTCAAAGCGGTAAATGCTCACTAAGTTGGCGGACTCCATAATGTATTTTACCAAGACATTGAAGTCGTCGTATTCCTCATCGGTAAATCTCTCGTCGGTATAATTAAACAAACGCGAAAATTTTCCTTTTTCAAAATCAAAATGCTTGTACTTGGGAATGGGAAAAGGAGTTTGATTAAAAGTTTTGATGGAAGCATTGATTGCCTTGTTGAGGGCTTTCGTATCGGCAAAGCCCGCTTTCACTTCAAACACAAATTCCGTAAAGTCGCTTTTGGTAGTGACCTTGGATATTCCCTTTATCTTAGATAAGGTCTTTTTCAGTTTTTTGATTTCGGATTCGATCTCGGACTGGGTAGGAATCTCTACACCGTTGATATTACCTTTTTCTAGGTATCCCGCTAGATTGGTTTTACTCTGACTAAGATCAACGACCAACTTGAGTTTTCCCGATCCGTCGGCGTTGAGTTGAATTTCTTCGGTCACATCAAAACAACTGCTCCAAGAAAAAATGATAAGAAAAAGAAAGGTAGTTTGAAAAATTTTTGTCATGTACAAATTGGTTAGCTAAAAAAATCCCAACGTAAAACGTTTGCAAAATAGTGTTTGTGGTCAGTAACGGATTTTTTTTAAAGACTAACTCGCTGGAAAAAAAGACAAGTTTGCTTTTCCGTAAAGTCAATGCCTAAAAATTGGAAAGCTGACTTTTTGTGCTTATTCGTTTTCTTATTTTAAATCTAAAAAAAGTAACTTCACTCGTAATTTTACTAACAAAAAAAGCACCATGTATAAAGTTATCCTATTTGCCCTCAGCGTACTATTTCTTTCCAATTGTAAATCTATCAACCTACGTAAAGACACCGCCACCAATCAATTGTACGCCCTTAAAAATGGCGTACTCTTAGTTCGGCTTTCTACCAACGAAGCAAAAATAAAAAGGCTAATAGAAATGAAAAAGCCAGCAGCCGCTAAACGGGAAAAGGCGCGCATCTATCAATTTCATCAGGATATTCTCCGCGCCTTTGCTGCGCATTTTACTTTTTGTCCAGTTTATTTTTATTACTCTGACTCCAGCAAGGAGGTACAAGCGGGCAGATTTGACGGACACCTTTTTGATGCCCAACAGCAACCTGTGACTGATGTATCTTTTCCCGAAGAAAATCGCTACTTCGGTGAATTTGGTTTTGTACACCAGCAAGAAATCACCACCACCGAAGACGGAGAAGTGGTAAAAATAGCAGGTACAGCGGGACAAAAGGCATTTGTCATCAGAACGCACGAAGGCATCCAGCCCCGAAAACCTTTCCCCTACGCTACTAATTACACAAGCAGTATCACTAAGAAAGATGGGATCAAAAATGCCATCACAAAAATTAACCATCTTTTGTTCGAAAGACTTAACAGAATGGAAAGGAGAAGAATGCGGAGAAAGCGAAAGAGCAATGGGTAAAATATCTTAGGGCTTGCGCAAGAATAACCGATACCGTAAGAACGATTCTCTTGTTCTTACTGCACCGTTTATTTTTACGCAAGCCCTTACCCTAAAAACCATTCGCTTTCGCTTGGCTACTTGACTTGACGGGATTCCAAGGATCATCGTAGGATTTTCGGTAAAAGAACTCGTGGATGTAAGCTACCGAACGAACCATTCGCAAATAAGTACCCGTGTAAATACTCATCATGGGAACGTAGGGCCACAGTTTTAATTCCTCCTTGCGGCGTTCCGAAAAAATGTAAATACTCGTCATTTGTACAAATCCGACAACAGTATATAACAAAAAATTCATAGGAATCACAAACTGGAGCGAATCATTATAGTGATACAAAAGATCAATGATGTAGAGCCACCACATCATGTCTAATCCTACGTTGTAAAATACATTTTCGAAGAGTGCGAAAAAATTAGACCACGAAAATCCCTCGTGGGGCCAGTACACGTCCTTGTGTTTTCTTACCCTGAATCGGATGATGGACTTATCCCAACGCAGCCGCTGTTTGGTCAATACTTTGAACTTGGAAGGGGCATTGGTCAGGCAAACAGCAGAGGGTTCAAAAACAGTTTTGTACCCCGACTTTCTAATTTTTACGGTGATGTCTCCATCTAGCCCCGGGCCAATATCCCATCCCTTGATGGCATCCGTCACATCCGCACGGAATGCGCCAAAAGCTCCAGAGATAATTTTATAAATACCCAACTGCGTAGAAATAATTCGACCTACGGAAATGGTTTTGAGATACTCAATGGCCTGTAGGCGAGCGCACAAACTTTCGTCGGCGTTGCGCACTTTCACATTGCCACCTACTGCTCCTATTTTTTCGTCTAAATAAAATGGAATCAAAATATTTTCAATGGCTTCTCGATCGAAGGAACAATCGGCATCCAAGTGTACGATGTATTTTCCTTTCGAAAAGCGCAATGCTAGATTAGCCGCAGACGCCTTGCCCCCCCGCATTTCGTTGCGCAGAAACAGATCAATCAATCCTCGCTTTTGCAAATTGCGCCCGATGGTGGGTGTCTCATCGTCGGAGCCATCGTCCACGATGATAAGTTCAAAATTTTGGAAAGTTTGTTCCGCTAAGGATTTGGTGAGCTTGAAGAGGTGCTTGCCCTCGTTTTTACCAGGGATGATAACGGAGACAAAGGGATTCTCATTCCAGAAGGCCTGGCGTGCTTCCTCCCATTTTCGTTTTCGCTCTTTTTTAAAAATCAAATACCACAACGCCACTAAATAATCTGCTCCGATGTACCGCGTCAACTCAAAAATAACGAAGTACCAAAAGATGCGAATAAATTTGTAGATGCCCGCCTCATTCCAATACAGAATAAATTCGGGAAAAATATAATCAATAGCTGAATCTGTCATGCTAGCATTTGTCTTACATCGTTGTCATCGGATGCTAGGTTAACCATTTCTACCTCTAGCATTTTGCCTCCGCCCATATCAATGTTATCCCCGATGAGTTTTTGAAGATTATACTCTACGGTATCTTTCATTTCGGATGCCAATGGGCTATCGCTTTCGGGCATAAGGAAAGCATAAGTGGAGAAGTTTTTAAAAGAAATTAAATCTACCGCTCGGAGATAATTACTGATGATAGATAATAATTCCTTTTGTAAAACTTGCTTGGTTTGTTCATCCAAAAAAGAAAACTGCGATTCGTTCAGTCTTACCACGCAGATATGACTCTTGTGTCCTCGCATTTCGATTCTTTGCATTTCCTGCTCCACTAGTATTTTGAAAAGTCCCCATCCGAGATAGTTTCTCGAAGTTTTAAATTCGTATTCTTTTTGGGTGGATTCCGTTTTGGAAAAACCCTGAACGGCAATCTTCTCTCCCGCCGCTGTATTTTGTAGGGTTTGCACAGCTCTGTTGGCAATGTGCTCCAAGTCCATTTCGTGACCACAATCTACACATGATGCCTTCATCAGGACATCTTGCGACTGGTGCCCGCAGGTGCCACATTGGCTGATCTCCGAAGGTTTGTCGTAGTCAATTCCGATGTGCCGAAGTAGCTTATCGCACTTTGGGCAAATTAGATCCTCTCCTTTTTTGAAATCACTTTCGGGACCAATGTAGGCACATCTGAAGTGGTGAATCAGACTTTCACTCTTGAGTTCAAGTGAATTACAACTCGGACAGCATTCTCTGAAATTCAAGTAAGTCCCTTCACATTCATTGCAGAGATTAATCTTGTCAATGGTCTTGGCCTTGAAGTACTCTTGGTACTTCGTGCTGGAAAGTTGATCTAGAATTTGCAATTGATCTTGCTCCGAGATGTAGGCACTCAAAAAAGGAAAGGAATACCCGATCTTGGAAGCGCGATTGCGAAAAGGCACTAATGGCTTTTGACGGGTAAAAATATATTGAGTAATTTTTAGTATCAGACTTTGAGAAAAATTCAACCCCTGCGTATCGCCCTGAATCTTTTTGATTTGCCGATTGATCTCGATGGATCGTTGGAGGGCTTTGTTCATTGTATGATCTTCGACTCTACCGTCGGTTAGCTGTACCACTTCGGTAGGTACGGCGAGGGATTTGACGAACAAAGGTTGTAAATATATGCTCGCTTTATCGGCACCTCTCACCGCTTGAATTATATTTTTAATGACTTCAACCTTGTCATTTTCAATGATGACTCCATCTGCTCTCGAAAGGTCTAATCCTTCAAGGTTAGTGTCCGTTTTTACGTACGCAAAGTTGAGGCCTTCAAATTCTTTGAAGTCCAACCTCAATGGACGTTGAAGTATTCTTAATGCATTCATCTGACGTATGTTAGTTTGGTTGGCTCACTCTTCCGAATGAGACCATTAGTTGTTTGTGTTAGTTAGATGGGATTTTCCCTCCGTGAAATGATATAAAAAACCGAACCAAAAAATTGGGCTAGCGTATTATTTTTTGGAAAAAAGTGACCACTCAATTTTTTGTATTATAAGGTATGATTATGTGAGTTGTATTTCGGGGAGGTTTGCGAGTTTGCAGGCCGCCTCTCCCCTACTAGCGAAGGACTGTCAAGTTCTGTTTGACAAATTTTTTACTGTTAAATTACAGTTCGTATTTCAGCCTAGATACTACGACGGTCATTTTGTAAAAATTGATCCATCGAGTACCTTCCTCCTCGGTGATGGGCAATACGTCCACCACTACGTTTCGCTCGGTGGGTTCGTATTTACTTTGAAATTCTTTGGGCAGTTCTTTGGTGGAAATATAGATATTGCTGATTCTACCGAGGCCTTTCGTACCATCAGGAAAATAAATCTGCATGACATCATTAATTTGTAGGTGCGCCATCAGTTCTGGATCAAAATATGCGCGGACACTAATCTCTTCTCGTTGGTGAATAGTCATCACATCCTGCTGTTCGTAGCAGACTTCGTTGGGGCTCAAGTTGATACTTCCGACGATGCCATCCATCTGGGCTACGTACGGCAACTCTTGGTTAATCATGTCTCCCGCCATTTGGGCTTGATCGGCTTCTAGGGTTTTGATTTCGCTTTCCTGCTTTTTGAGCATGGCTAAATGTTTGCGCAGAAATCGGATTTCTTCTACTAAAATTTTTTGTGCAGTTTCTAATTTCACCACATCCGCCTGAATAGCCGTCAGGGTATATTCAATATCATTAACTCCGAGTAACACTAAATCCTGTTGGTGCTGAAATTCATCTTTTTTAAATTGTAGCCTGGCAGCTAGATTTTTCTTTTCTATTTTTTTTAGGGCAATTTGTTTTCTCAAATTCAATCTCTCTTTCTCGATCCAATCAATTGGTCTGTTCACATTCACAGTATTCCGAATGGTATTTCCAGTTTGATAATATTCATTTTGATAATAAAACAAGGTATCCCCTTTTGTCACTTCTTGTCCTTCCGTTACGAGAATATCCAACACCTTCACATCATTGGTGAAAGTGAGTGCCTGTTTTCGGAGTTCTACCTGACCGTGCCCCCGTAGAATGGCCACCCCGTTGAATATTCTGAGTCCAAAAAACAAGGCAGCCGAAGTCAAAATAGCTATCCACGACCATTTTTGCCAATTGACCTTCTTGGGCTTTGGCGGCTCTTTGAGTGTTTTGATAACACTCGTTTTGGATTTGAAACTAAAATTTTTCATGTAAGTCAAAAGATGGGTGGTAGCATCTCACAATCACCTTCCCATCACCAATTGTTTGTTTTTGCGATCTAATTGGATTAATACATTTATATTTTCAAATAGAAAAATACTTTTAGGTTTGGCTCTGCGAGCCGAAGCAATCCAAAACTCCAAGTGGTTTCTATTGTGAAATTTCTCTACTGGAACTTTTTGTAAGGGTAATGTTGTAAAAATGGGATCATTTTTTACGAGGACATTAAACCCCTTCTCTTTCAACTTTTGTAAAAAAAGAGCAGGTACGTCAGCTTCTAGTACAACTGTTCTAAATTCATTTTTCTCCAAATAATTAGTGAGAAAAATGAAATCCTGATTAAGATCATCTTTATTCAAGATCACGAAGCGGTTGCCTTCCAATTTTTTTCCTACCTCTTCAAAAGTCCGTACCTCTAAGCAGGACATAAAATCGGCATGGTGACTTCTCGTAGCTATTTTTGCTAGCTTGAGGTACATCATCTGTTGAATATCTGCTTGCTCGATTCCGATCAGTAGGATCATATCCTGATACTTCAATGCCGATAAGGGAGCGTGTCCCCGTTGATCGTAGGTCAGTAGTACCTTTTCGATTCTGAGTAGCTCTTCGATTTTTGCCACCTTGTGGAGCGCTTCGATGTACTGCTTCAAGTTGTAGTTGTACTCTGCGTAGTTGTTTAGTATTTCCCGATTAGTATTGTAAAAATCAAAATCTGCTTTTTCTTGAATCATTTCCCCTTCTAAGAATCGCATCATGCGTTTTTCTTTTTTATTAAAATCCAAGGGCATATTAAATTGTGCCCCCACGCTACCGAAGGATCGGGCGTAGGCGAGTTGGTTGGTGCTCACATTATAATTTCCGAAGAGTTTTAATCGAGGTAGGTTATTCTGATCGTCTCGGAGCATTATTTTATTTTGCTCGATTTCTACGACTTTATCCATCAACTGCTCATAAATCGTATCGCCCAATATTTTATCAATATCAATTTCTATGATTGGCAGCGCCGTCGGATCCAAGAATAGCGTATCCTGATCCACTACCCTCTTGAATGTTTTATTAAAATTTTGGTAGGCAGTCAATAAGGTGTGGCTTTGATCCAATTCTTTTTGTACATCCAAGACATCGGTATATTTTACGTCGTGGATGTAATACAAATCTTTTAGGATTTTTAGCCATTCTTTGAGGTAAGGTATTCTCGTTTGGAGGATTTTTATCTTTTGGAGATTAAAAGTATAGATGATTTTATTATAAACGTACGGGTAGTTGGTAGCGCGCTCATTCATCTTTTGTTCCAATTGAAACAGCTCCTTTTCTAACTCTATATTTTCTACCTTTCGTTTCCTATCGAACCATCCATCTTCCAATACATCCCACTCCAGTCCTACCCTCCACCGTGATCCGGGTTCTATGATTTGATCGGCCACGTCTCCGTTGTAAGCATAGCGAGCGGAGAGCGCCAACCCAAAATCTTTATCAATTGCTTTGGCCTCCTCGTACAGTAGTTGTTTTTTCAAAGTATCCAAATCCGTGAACGAGTAGGTCAGCAATTTTGCTACTTCCTCCAACGCTACATCATCTTCGAGCACCTGCTTATCTACGTTTTGGGTGAAGTCCAACAACAGCATTGCCTTTTGGTAAATGTCATCTTCGAATGCTTTGTTGACCTTATTCGGTTGTGCTAACAAAACATTGACATTCGCCAAAAGGCAAGTAAAAATTGTCCAAATTATCCTTGAACTTTGGTTCATTCTATTAGTGTTAGTTAGTGTAAGTGTAATTGAGAATTGAGAATTGAAAATGGAGAATTGAAAATTAGGGTTGTACACTCCTAATTCTCCATTATCCATTTTCAATTTTCAATTTTCAATTTTCAATTATAAAGTATGATAAACCGCTCCTCTCGGTACATCTTTAATCATATTTCTGAAATCAAAAATGTAGGGTTTATCGGTACTTAGTGCCATGTAAAAATTAATATTATTGTTCGCAAATTCTCGGTGCGGAACGGCTAGAACGATACAGTCGTACGCCCCTGTGGGCATGTTGTTCATTTCTATTCCGTACTCTTCCATTACTTCTGCGGGAACAGCCTGTGGGTCTTCTACCTCCACTTGCATGCCCATACTCTTTAGGCATTGCACCATTTCTGCCGCTTTAGAATTTCTGATGTCTTGTACATCTTCCTTGAAGGTGATTCCTCGTACCAGAATTTTGGCTTCCATCGGAGCGATGCCATCTTCTCGCAATTGTCTCGCAATGCGGTTAGCTACGTGTTGAGGCATCCCGTCGTTCACGGCTCTGGAGCTAGCAATCAATCTGGCGTTTACGCCTAGTTCCGTGGCTTTGTGTACCAAATAATAAGGATCTACGCCGATGCAATGTCCACCTACCAATCCGGGATAAAATTTTAGGAAATTCCATTTGGTACCAGCCGCATTGAGTACGTCCTGAGTTCTGATGCCTACTTTTTCAAAAATCATTGACAACTCATTCATCAAAGCAATATTGATGTCACGCTGTGTATTTTCAATAATCTTGGATGCTTCTGCTACCTTCATAGAACTAGCTGGGAAAACGCCCGCTTCGATAATCATACTATACACTTCCGCAATCACATCACAAGCCTCTTGGTCACATCCCGATACTACTTTTGTGATTTTCGTCAACGTATGCTCTTTGTCGCCGGGATTAATTCTCTCGGGTGAATAGCCCACCTTGAAGTCTCGCCCCATTTTTAGGCCTGATTTATTTTCTAAAATTGGTACACAAACCTCCTCGGTACACCCTGGATATACGGTAGATTCAAATACGACGTAATCGCCTTTTTTCAACACACTCGCTACTGTCTGCGTAGCCCCGATGAGTGCATTCAAATTTGGTTTTCTACTAGCATCTACTGGCGTTGGTACGGCGACAATGTAAAATTTAGCGTCAGCTAAGTCATTAATGTTTGCCGTAAATTTGATGTCCTTATTCTGAAAAGCTGCTCTATCCAACTCTCCCGAAGGATCTTCGTGGGCTTTCATCATGTTTACCCGATTCTGTTTAATATCAAAACCGATGAGTGACAATTGGTCAGCAAACTCCAAGGCTATCGGCAGACCAACGTAGCCTAATCCGATGACGGCCATCTTCGTCTGGCGGCTTTTTAAATCGTTAATAATGGTCGGTGTATTTTCCTGAGCGGTTGTAGATAATGGCTGATCTACTACATAGTTACGGTTAAGGTCAAGCATGTTTAAAATGATTTACTTGTTGGTTATCAAAAAAAAATAGCGAGGGGAAAATTCTATCGGGGGGATAAAAAAATTAACTCCCGAACCTTCCATTTTTCAGTAAAGGTTCAAGAGTAAGGATCGCAAAATTGAATTCTCAAAATGCGAATTTAGTTTCTCATTATGCGAATTTTATTCCTAATTGGTGGGAAGGGGAAAAATTTTTCTACTTTTTTAGATATTCCGTGACAGGGTTATCATCCATTGTTTACCATCTGCTATCCAACGTCAGTCGCCCACCGTCTTTCAGTTTTGTTCTCTTTTTTTGTGTACGTAAGCCTTTTTTCCTAGTTTATTTTTCAGCGCGTTGGCGACCTTCTCGGCGTCGCCCGAAGCGTCGTATTTTGCTACGCAAACGGAGTAAAATTCAGAATAATCAAACTCTACAATCTCGGTATTCGGATAGCCCAGATTCTTTAATTTCTCTACCTCTTTTTTGGCGTTTGCTTCATTTTTGAATGCTCCCGCAATGACTAGGTAGTCCCCAGAATTATCGGCATCTCGTGCTAAATCCTCCGAAGTATCCTCCGCAAGATCACTGTTGCTGTCATTGTCATTGTTGTATTCTGGCTCCGTTCCGTCCAAAGCAATCACTTCGCTATCATCGGCATCCTCATCCGATAATCTTGATCCCGTAGAATCATCGTGCTCATCCTGTGGCTCGTCGTCTTCTTCTTCTGTGTCTTCTACGAAAGCATCACTCTCTTTATCGGCACTAATGTCGTTGACGTGAATGGAGGTGGTTGATTTTTTTGCGCAAGACTCGGCCTGGGTAGCCATGTAGGTAAGTCCCAAGATAATGATAAGGGCAACTACAAAATAAGTTACTGTTCTTCCCATCGTAATTTGTTTGTTTTAGAGTTGAAATATTAGGCTAAAAATAAGGCATTTTTTTAAGTTTGATGGCTTACCTTATAGCCAAATTTAGTGGTAACTTTCCTACGAGGTAATTTCCTTGGGACAAAGAATCTTTGTTCTCGTTTCGTTATCTACCCTCATTTTTTGAATCCCTAAATTCTTATGTCAATGACATTGCCCCGA
>JBCCJE010000060.1:0-12403 GCA_039027925.1 Bacteroidota bacterium | reverse complement strand
CTGGACTACACCATTGGTTGGCTTCCCTTCCCGGGAGTCTTTTTAGTTCTTGGTATTTTACTTTTTTTTCTCCTCAAAAAAATAGTTAACCTGTACCGAACGCACCGATCTTTTGGGCATTCGCTGATGAGGATTGGGTTTTCATTTTTAGCTTTTCTGGGAGGGGTTATTTTCTTTTTTATGTTGCTCTGGGGATTCAATTATGGTCGCCTCCCCCTCGAAGTATCCATGCAACTGAATCCTCAACCGCTGACCTACGAAGAACTACAAGCCGAATTGAAAACTAATACACAGGAAGTAGCTGCTGCCAGAACAGCCATTCCCGACTTGATAGACACCGCCATCGTAGCTGAATTTCTTCCAGATGATTTAGAAAATTTGATCAGACAAGATGTCGAATATCTCTTGGAGCGGCTGGGGTTTTCTACCGTCGGACACGTAAGGGGTAGGCAACTGCGCCCCAAGGGTATCTTACTACGATTCAGTACGGCGGGCGTTTATTTTCCGTGGACGGGGGAAAGTAATATTGACGCAGGGCTGCATCCCGTACAGATTCCATTTACTTTAGCCCACGAGTTTGCCCACGGATACGGATTTACGGACGAGGGCATTTGTAATTTTTTAGCTTATCTAGCTTGCATTGATTCGCCCCACCCGATGGTTCGGTACGCTGGTCATCTTGGGTACTGGAGGTACATCGCCTCGGCCTACCGTAGGCTCAATAGAGATGGATACACCGAGTACTTCAATACCCTCCCAAAAGGGGTGGTGGAAGACCTCTACGCCATTGATGACAACAGCAGAAAATATCCCGATATTCTGCCAGAACTCCGAGACGTAGCGTACGATGCGTATTTGAAATCACAGGGCGTACAGGAAGGTCTTAAAAGCTATAGTCAAATTGTGATGCTGGTAAAGGCTTGGCGAGAACAGAAGGTTGAGAATAATTCTTATTGAGTAAAAAAAAGAGCGTTCATCATTAGCTGATGAACGCTCTTTTTTTGTTCCCTTAATGAGTCAGTTTCCTGAATCGAATACTCCTAGTCAATATTATTTGATAGCGATTTCTTTCTTGATGACCTGAGTATAAGACCTCAATTCTACTACGTAATCGCCAGCGCCGAACGGAGCAAAATCTAATTCGTAGATAGCATTAACTGGCAAATCCAAAACGTCTTCTTTAAAAACAATCATTCCTTCGGCATCTTTGATCACCACATCACTAAGATTCACGTTGATCTTCTCGAAATCCACGTAGAAAGTATGATTATCTTCATCAGCGTAAAACGACCAGTCAGCGGCGTCATCTAAATTTACAATGGAAAGATTTTCTGAACTTGGAGCAGCTCCGACGGAAGCTGTTTGAGCAAATGCGGAAAAGGAGCACAGCATAAGCAGCATAAATAATGTTACAATTTTCATGATTTTAAACAGAGATAGATAAATTAATAATGTTGTTGTAAAAAATGGAACATCAGTTCTAAGGAGCTGATGAGATTCAAATAAAATTTGGGAGAAATAAAAATTTCAAGAGGTTCTACTCGATTAAGATTTGGGAGCAATTGATTAGGATAACTAGGACTGGTTTTTCAAAATTTCGTTTCGCAAAAATGCGAAAGCATGTCACTAAAAACAGATTATCATTATAGTTGTTCTGTCAGACAATTAGCAAAACGGTAAAAACATAATCGTATTGCAAGTTAGTTATTTTTTTTGGTTTGATATGCGCTGACTACATCCAAAATATTGCCATAAATGTTTTTGGGTGTGGAAATAAACGATTTCAGATCGACGAAAATCGCTTCTTCAATGTCTTCTTCCGCTTGCGGAATTAGGCGGATATCGGTGGTTTTCATGGTGTACCAGTAGCTCTCTTTGAGTATTCTTCTGGCTTTACGATCAGTATAAGTATGATAAGTCACATGTATAAACAACTGTAAATCAATACTTTGCAAACCAGTTTCCTCCTGAACTTCCCTCACAGCGGCTTCCTCTAAGGTTTCATTTTTTTCTACTTTTCCCTTCGGCAAATCCCAGTAACCCCGCCTGAAAATCATTAAAATTTCTCCTCGATTATTTTCAACAATTCCTCCTGCGGCCTTAATCACTTTATAAATAGCTCTAAAATCAGCCCATAGTTTTTCTACGTCGTGGTGGTGTATTACTACGGCATCAAAACTATTTTGCTTTTCTAGGAGGTCAATATAATTGTGTAGAAATTTTTTTTTACCTACATATCTAGTTTTGATAAAATTATCTCCTTGCAGTTTTAGATGGCGAAATTCTTCGGTAGCGGTCAAAAAAAGTGGCGTACCATTAATATAGATTTTGTACATTTGCACGCATTTTAATTTTAAGAAAAATTAATACGTTTTTCTCTGATTCAAAATAATTAATTCAGATGAGTTTAGCTTCCGAGGTAGCAAAACGATTGCTGCAAATAAAGGCAATAAAACTAAATCCACAAAATCCATTCACCTGGGCTTCGGGTATTCAGTCTCCGATTTACTGTGATAATCGGCTGATTTTATCCCATCCTAATATTCGGGATTACGTGATTTATTGTCTGGAAAAAAAAGCCTTGAACATGCCCGACTTCGATGTTATCGCTGGGGTGGCTACGTCAGGAATTGCCTTTGGTGCTTTGGTAGCGGATCGGCTAAAAAAACCAATGGTATATGTGAGGAGTAAGGCTAAGGCGCACGGTCGGCAAAACTTGATCGAAGGATACCTCGAAGGTACGGAGAAGGTGCTGGTCATTGAAGATTTAATTAGTACGGGGGGCAGCAGCCTCAAAGCAGTAGAAGCCCTGACCACGGCGGGTTGTACGGTAGTCGGTGTTCACGCCATTTTTAGTTACGGATTTGCGGAAGCGACGACTGCTTTTGCAGCGGCGGAATGTCCTTTTCAGACGCTGACCAATTATCAAGACCTTCTACAGGAAGCACTTAAAAGTAAATACATCAATGAGGAAAACTTAGCCTCGCTCTCCCAATGGAGTAAAGCACCCGCCGACTGGCGCGCCTCGTAAAATTTTTTCTTCAAAACCTATACTGCGAATACCACAAAGCATCCAATTTTTTTTATAAAAATAACTTCCTAAAAAGACTTTCATTACAGATGCCAATTATTACAAAAAAATCAGAAGCTTTCTTAGAGCAATACCTCAATAATGCCTCCCCTACTGGCCACGAATCTGCTGGTCAAAAACTTTGGTTGGAATACATCAAACCCTACATTGACGAGTGGCACGTGGATAATTACGGAACTGCCTACGGAGTCATCAATCCCGAAAGTGAATACCGAGTAGTCATCGAAGGACACGCCGACGAGATTGGGTGGTACGTCCATTTTATCTCCGACGATGGTTTTATCACCGTCATCAGGAATGGCGGCTCCGATCATCTGATCGCTCCTTCCAAGCGGGTAAATATCCACACCAAGAAGGGTACAGTGTCAGGCCTGTTTGGCTGGCCAGCGATCCACACACGCAAGGGAGAGGACGCTAAACTCACGCCTAAGCTGGAAAATATTTTTATTGATGTAGGGGCTAAAAATAAGGAAGAAGTACTAGAAATGGGTATCCACGTAGGTTGTGTCATCACCTTCGAGGATGAGATGATGGTACTCAACGATCAGTTCTACGTGGGCAGGGCGCTGGACAATCGGATGGGCGGATTCTGCGTGGCGGAGGTAGCTCGGCTTTTAAAACAAAAGAAAAAGAAACTGCCTTTCGGACTCTACATCGTCAACTCTGTGCAGGAAGAAGTTGGTCTGCGGGGAGCCGAAATGATTACCCAAACTATCAAGCCCCACGTAGCCATCGTGACCGATGTGACCCACGATACCCACACGCCCCTGCTAAATAAGAAAAAACTAGGCGACGTAAAATGCGGACAAGGCCCTTCGGTAACTTACGCACCCGCCGTCCATAACAAATTACTAGACCTCATAATAGAAACTGCCGAAGCCCAAAAAATTCCGATCCAAAGAGAGGCTTCTTCGAGAAGAACAGGAACAGATACTGACGCCTTTGCTTACTCTAACGGAGGCGTACCCGCCGCTTTGATTTCTTTGCCGCTGCGGTATATGCACACCACCGTAGAAATGGCTCACAAGGACGATGTAGAAAATGTGATTAAATTGATTTATGAAACTTTGCTGAACATCGAGAAGGATCACAACTTTAAATATTTTTAGCAAAAAAAATTGCGGTGAAAGACAAGATGCCTTTCACCGCAAAATTTTCCCATCTATATTTTTATCCTCAGTAATGGGAAATTGGTTGTTTTTCCATGCCTTACTCCAACAATATCATTTTTCTCAGAGCACTCCCGAACTGACTTTGTAATCTAAAATAATAGACGCCCGATCCATTCAGGTCTTTTCTGCTTATTTGAATTTGGTGCTTACCTCTGGTGAACGCTTGTCTTTTTTCGTACACCAATTGTCCATTCGGATTGTAAATCGTTAACCCAATCCAATCGGCTTCGGGGAGTTCGAATGCAATGATGGATTGCTCGCTAAAAGGATTCGGATTATTTTTTCCCACAAAAAATCTCGAAGAAGTTTCAGTACTAAAATTTAGATTGACCCCTGAAATATTTTTTTCAAAGTAGGCTTCCGCCAACGTCGGTTGCGAGCGAATCTCGAGATGCTCGCTAAGGTTTCCTGCTTCCTTAGTAGTCAATGATAAACTCAAAATGGGCTGCGATGGATCTAAACTCAGAGGAGATGCTTGGTGCCAACTGATTAGAATTTCTCCATCTTCAATTCTTTCCAAATTATAATTGGATGCTTTCCAAGTGGTCAGTACCGTCGAGTAAATTTTTTCAAAAGAAAATACATCGGGATCAAAATACAAGGTAAACTGAAATCCGTACCCGTCTATAAAGTTGGTTGGAAAAAGGGGAATATCTAAGGATTGGTGTTTACCAAAAGATTGGTTTTCTGCCTCCAAAACTAAATGACCTGACCTCGTCGAAGTGGAGGATTGATCGAGATCATCTGGTAATGCGCTATCGTTGACGTCTCCTTTTTTGATCGCTACAAAATCAATCTCCATATTATTTTGCAGATTATTGACTTGGACGATTTCTGGAAAATTATCAGCGAAGGGATTATAGGCACTGCTAAACACGTGGGATTTCTCCACAAATCTCCAAGACTGCCCATCGGGAAAATCATCGTCAATGTGCAGTATTAATTTTCTCAAAGTGACAATGTCCGCCGTCGTAACGGTTCCGTTGGTGTTGGCATCGGCAGCTATGATTTTATAAGGCGAATCCAAAAGTTCCACCCCAAGGATGTGCTTCGCAATCAAAACCAAATCGAAGGTGGTGACGCCGTTTAGAGGATTAGAATTTTTCTCTGGATCAATTTCGTAATCCTGCCCTAGTTCAAGGTTAAAACTAAATGTCCCATTTTGGTTAGTGATGAAAGGCGGCAAATTGGAATTACTCAAATGTAAGGTCACTTCCTCAATATTTTCCCCACTTTCATTTTGAATCACGCCCGCAACGGCAGCGGTAGCCATCGGTGGGCATTGGTTGCCGTTGTCTTGTATTTCCAAAAAAGCAGTACAAAAAGATTGATTGCCCAACTCATCCGTAGCCCATATTTGCAGGGGATTAAAACCTACGTGACTACAATCAAAGGTACTGTCCACATCATTAATATCGGACGAAAAAGAATACAACAAATCGCTAGTCGCAGAGCAATTATACGTAGCATTTTCGATCAAGGTGGAAGCAGTAACCGTGATCGGCCCACCGTTGAGTGCGATCCCCAAGCTCAGATAGCAAACAGGAACGGGCGGCAGACAATCCTCGATGGTGAAGTCAAAAGTACAAGCGTTCACTTGCCCGCAAGCATCTTCTACCGTAAAAGTAACTGCGTGTGTTCCCAACGGAAATGTACCGTCCACCTCGCTGCCCGGATTCAGAATATCCGATGTGCCATCTTTGAACAGATCAATTTCGTACTGATAAATCAAATCTGAGGAGGGCGTACAATCGTCAACTGCCGAAATGCCGAAGGCAATACTTTCGCCTTGGCAGTCCACATCCTCACTGCAAAAAACCAAATCTTCACAGGGCATTTCAAATTGTGGCGGATCAGAATTGAGCACTTTTATGATCTGCCCGTACTCCCATTTGCCCTCAAAAGTAAGTGGATCAAACTGACAAAAATCTATGATGATCCAAGTCCGTAAAATTTTCCGACAAGCATCTGGAACGATAGAAATATCAGTGTCCTGAAACGAAATACCAATTACCTGACAAGTATCTACCACGATTTCGGGATAAGCAAATCCCGCAGGCAAACTATCTGGCTCAAATATGCCCTCACAAGAGTAAGTCGTATAATCCAACGGCCAAATAATATCGTCGTCGGGATCAAGCGGATCGGAAGGATTAATGTAAAAGGTATGAGGATTTTCGAGATAAATTATTTGAGTACAATTCGAAGTATTATCAGAGGCATCCACTACATCCCAAGTACGGGTGACTGTTCCTTCGCCGCAAGTGTTAATATCTACGATGTCGGAGTAATCCACCTGCCATCCTTCGCAATTGTCCATTACGGTAGGCTGGCCAGTTAAGTTTAAGTCCAAATAATCCGCCGTACAATCAATGGTAATATCTGGTGCGCAGAGTATCCCGGGATTGGTATTATCGAATACCGTTACGTTAGACATAGCGTAGCTGACATTGCCCGCATCATCTTCCACCTTTAGTTCTACCTGAATGGTATCATTGACATCACAACAAAAAAACGGAACGGTAGTATCGAAGATCATCCCCGCCGTATCGCAAGGTGCTTGATCCATTCTTCTAGCTTGTAGGGAAATATTTCCACAATTATCCCAACTACCATCATCGAAGGTGGTAGCCTGAACCAAGGTAGCACCATTAGGCACCAACGTCACGTTGGGGTGACTATTGGATACCGCTACGGGAGGTTGGCTGTCTTTTACGGTGATCGTGAAATTGCAAGTAGATTGGTTCCCACAAGCATCGGTAGCCACACAGGTGGCTTGGTGTACGCCCGCCTCCATGTCGTAAATGGTGTTGCCACCTATAGAACCAGAGGACACTTGAAGTACTACCGTAATGCTATCCGTACTGGCGCAAAGATCACTCGTGACGGGGTTGGGCACAATTACCGTGGAGGCACAATTGGAAGTGCCCGTAGCGATTGTCATATCCGCAGGGCAAGTCAAGGAAGGTGGTTCTTCGTCGCGCACGATGATGATTTGATTGTGCTCTACGTCTTGGACAGCAAGCAAATCAATGACCTTCCATTCTCTGTACAGGGCATAGCTACCATCGCATAAATCTACTTTCGAATCCACGTGGGTACTGTTAAAGCCATTGATATTGTGTACAGGAAAACCATTGATATTCGGTGCGCCGCAGTTATTTACGGAAGTGTCCTCGTTGCCACAAAGCAAAGCGGGCGACTGCACATCATCCAAATGCAATGGAAAGGAAACAACGGATAGTGGCGGTTTTATTTTATAAATAATCTGTACGCAAGAGTCCACATTTCCACTCGAGTCCTCCGCTTTCCAGTACCTAGTGACTACCTCCAGAGTATCACTCATCAAGTGAGGGTGAATGACCGTACTATCCACAAACGAAACCGTAGCAATATCACAAGCGTCAACGGCACTAGCTACTCCCGTCAGGCTGGTATCGGGATTCTCGAAAATGTAAATAGCCGTATCCGTCGGACAGGTAATTGTGGGGGGCAATTTATCCTCCACCAAAATACTGTCTTGGCAAAAATTTCCAGTATTGAAATTGACCAGTCTGCCGATCAAAGTTTGGTTGATGTGGGTAGCGTTGACGAAGGGACTAGAAGGAATTAAGTTTCCATTCAGATCATAGACCTCCACAAAAAGTGAATCCACACAAGTAGTATCACTACCCGCAGAAACGATGCTTGTAGTAATTTCCGCTTCGCAATTCACATCCAAGGACACTTGTACATCGGCACACGATAGTACGCATTGTCCCAATATCAAATTATTTATAAAAAAGAAAAAAACGGTGCAGGAGAGGAAGTACCTAATATTCATGATTAATCGTTGTTTTTTAGCATTTAAGATAGAGGTGACCTTAGGAGTAAAGGACGCCCGAATGCTTTAAAACCAACTTAAATTAGGATTTGCTTATTAGTTTGTTGCGCCAAAGCTAAACTTAATTTCTTATGGAAAAAAATCACTATCCCTCTTATTTTGTAAGATTAACTTCAATTCTGGTATTGGTAAATTTTGGGAAGTTTTGGGAAAACAGTCAATTCAAGTTCCGGATTATGGTTACTTAAGTCTTTGAGGTTTAGTAACCGTTGATGCAAAAAAAGTAATTGGGGTCGAATCCGTTGATTTACGCATTGGATGCCTCGAAATTATTCGATATGTGAAGATCTCTTCGAGATAAACAAAAATATGGTACTGGAATAGGAACTTGGGTGCAAGGAGTATTCTCGGAGAGACAATATCTACCAGCAAGATTTGTAAAAAAGTATCGGTAGTACAAAATATGTGTCGTCCCTCTGGGACTTTGACAGTACATTTACGAAATAAGAAAGCCTCATAGAAACGACATATCAGTAGAGCGTAACAGTTCATTTACAAATTATCGAAGCTCCAGAGGGACGGCACATCGGTAGAATATAACAGGGGCGCAATTGCGATTTGACACCAAAAAGCTGCAAGAAGTGACAAGAAAATATCATCTTTATAAGAGCTAAAATATAAATGATGAATCCACTTGTCACGACATCAAAAGTACAAAAAATTATAGAAGCAGAACTTCTAAAAAAGCTACCAGAACTTTACTCTAATTTATGGAGAGGGGATCTGCTAAATTATGAGCAGTCTCTAAGTTTTAGTCTGCAATCTATCTACAATAAAATAAGTGAAATGCTGCTAGCAGCATGCAGTAAGGACTTAATGCCGAGTTTAAAAATACAAGCAAAAGCAGAAGGATTAAAACGTCTTCGTAAACGACCGCTATCAATACAATTAGGAACAGGATATGTGGTAAAGGTAAAAGATTGGTATGCAAATGATATTCCTGATGGTTATTCATTACCTCGTCATGTTTTGGCGGGCTATTGGAAATTATATGATAATTCGAGTATCCCTCACCTTGATAAAGTTTGCATGAGTAGTATTTTATGTCCCTCCTATAGTGTTGCTAATCAGTTACTTATGCGATTTGGAGTTCGCCAAAGCATCAGTAGAATTAGAAAACTAACAAATGAAGTGGCCTCACATTGTCAGGAAATAGAAGTAGAATTGAGTCTTTCACAAGGGGAAAACCTGACAGGAAAAAGAGTAGTAATTGGCATAGATGGAGGACGAGTTCGTACTCGTAAATATACAGGTCAAAAGAATGAGGCAGGTCATGCAGTTTATGAAACGCCTTGGCGTGAACCAAAGTTATTTGTCATTCATGTTTTAGATGAAGAAGGAAAATTAGATAAGGATATGCGCCCTATCTATGGTTGCCGTTTTTCGGAAGAAGCCATGATGGCTTTACTCAAATCTTACTTAATAGCTCTACGGATTGCTTCGTGCGAACAAGTTCAACTATTAGCCGATGGCGCACCTTGGATATGGAACACCGTTCCCTCGTTGTTAACTGAATTGGGAGTGAGTGGCAATAAAATAAAGTTAACTCTGGATTACTATCATGCCATTAACTACGTGCATAAGTTGGTCGATAGCCTACCCAAGGGATATAGTAACAAAAAAAGAAAAGAGTTATTGAAACAGTTTACTTTGCAATTATGGCAGGGACAAAGTGTACAAATTGCAGATGAGTGTAGAGCACTTTACAAGAGACCTAGCCAGCTAGTAAAAAGGTGGATAAAATATTTAGATAAGCATGGCGACAAAACACAATATGCTGATTATCAGTCAGATAGATTGATGTGTGGTAGCGGTATCATAGAATCAGGGGTAAGAAGAATGATAAATTTAAAGTTTAAATCACCAAGCATATTTTAGGAGGAAAGTAATGTGGAAAAGTTATTTTTTTTCGTTGTACCTTTCTATCCCAACGCTGGGAGATTTTCATTAACAACCTGAACAACCATTGGAAATGATGGTGTCAAATCGCAACTGCGCCCATATAACAGCTTATTTATAAATCATCAAATTATCAAAGCAACAACAACTCGGTAAAACGTAACAGTTTATTTACAAATTATAAAAGTCCCAGAGGGACGACACATCGGCAGTACATAACAGTTTATTTACAAATCGTCAAAGTCCCAGAGGGACAACACATAGGTAGCAATAACAAAATATTTACAAATTATCAAAGTCCCAGAGGGACGACACATAGGTAGCTTTAATTTTCATCATCAATTTTATCCTCTCTTTTCTTTTTAAAATTGAAATAAGCAGTTCTAAATTTGGAAATGTGCCGTCCCTCTGGGACTCTGAAAACTTGTAGGTGTATTGTTATTTTCTACCCATATGTTGTCCCTCTGGGACTTTTTTTCTTAGAAACCTCAGAGATAATATATGGATAGCCTCAATAAAGTATTTACAAGTCGCCAAAGTTCCAGAGGGACGACATATCGGTAGAACATAACAGTTCATTTACAAGCTAAAAAAGTCCCAGAGGAACGACACATGGGTAGAATATAACAATTTATTTACAAGCTGAAAAATCCCAGAGGGACGACATCTCGGTAGAACTGAGAACTAAAGTGCAAAACATAGACAAGGCGAAATAACAACACATCTACAAATCAAGTAACCTCCTCCCGAATCCGCTCTCGCTCCAAAAATTTTTCCCGAATCACTTCCTGTACCGTGCGGTTTTCGATTTTGCTCTCCAGCCACGAGATGATGTCTAGGTATAAAAAAGGTCTTCTTTCGTAAGGATGGGCAGCTACTTTTTCGAAGTTATCCCGAAGTAGTTTGAACTCCGATTTTAAATTTTCTTTTTTGATGCGCGGTATTTTTCTGATAAATTTTAAAATCTCTTTTTGTATCTCGTGGAGGTCTTCCATTTTATTCAGGAAGCGATAGACAGATTTGACCTGATACTCTACGAGCATGTCGTTGCCCAAGTTGAAGTGCGCAATCAAACAAAGGATGCGCGCAAAGCATTGAATATCCTCTCGGTAGTCGGGTGTTTTTTGGTTGATGATTTTGTTGAGGTAATCAATGGCCGTTTCGTCGTCACCGCTTCCAAAGTACAGACAAGCAATTTTGTAATTGAAGACCATAATTCTACGGGTATCCCAGTTGTAGTCATTGTTCTTTAAGGTTTCCGCTAATTCTGGCACCCACTTCAGTCCTTCGGTAAAGGTACCTTCGAGGTAGTGTAGGTTGATCCGATTAAGAGAGAGATAAAGATTTAACAAACTATCTACATTTCTGGAAACCTTGCCACCGTACTCCTCCCCGAACTGCTCTAGTGCTTCTAGTGCTCTGCTAAATTTTGGATAGTGCTGCGCTAGGTACAAGGCATTCAGCGAGTTGTGCATACCTTTTAAGTAGAGCGGGATTTCCAGTTTTATCATCTCTGGATTGGCATTGAACAGTTCCACACATTTTTGGGAATAGCGGTAATAGTTCAAAAAATCTTGCGTCATCAAATAATACCACCCATAGGCTTGATAGAGGTAGAGTTTTTCAAAAAAACTCAATTCGTTGATATCGTGTTTGGGAAGTTTGGAATGAAAAAATTCCCTCACCAAAAAGTAGTCTTTTTGGTTTTTCACATAACCGACTTTCAGATAAAGTCCATAAATTTGAATGGCCAAATTGGAAAATAAATTCTTCCGTTCGGCACTCTTGCTAACCTCCGTGGACTCGGCGGATAACTCTTCCGCACGGTTGCCAATACTCCGCGTAATGTGTTGCGATTCGATGTGTTTTTCAAATTCTAAAACAGTCAATCGCAGCGCATCCAATTGAGATTTTTTAGCCATAGATTTTGCCTTATCTAATATCTCGAGCGACTGCCGATAATGTCCTTTGTTGTATAAAATACGAGCGTAATCAATGCGCTCCCGAATCTCGATATCAGTATTGGAATTGCGATGTTGTAATCTGAGAGCTACCAATAATTGTTTGTAGAGATGGGCTTTCAAGTTAGAGATTTGACGCTTTTTGATACCCGGTATTTTTTTTAAAATCGTCTCTTCATCGTACTTTTTATTTTTATCCAAATAATCAAAAAGCTGTAAAAACAATACATCTGCATTTGACTGATTACGATTGACCCACATCCGAAATTGCCGCTTTTCGGTCTTTGTCAACGAGTTAACTAACTGAATCAAATAGTCTGTTTGTTGTTTTGGCATTGTAATTTATATTTTTACAAGTAGTTGATTTTCAGACAGTTACAAGTATGTATCAAAAAAT
>JBCCJE010000059.1:0-12472 GCA_039027925.1 Bacteroidota bacterium | reverse complement strand
CTCGCCCCACCGATGGTAGATTCTGAATTTGTGGGCGGCTCAAAAGAAAAATTAATTCTCTTAGTTTTACACGGTTTGCAGGGCCCCGTTCACGTGGCTGGCAAGCGATACGATTTGAATTTAGTCATGCCAGGCGTTAAAAATAATCCAGCCCTTTCGGATAAAGACATTGCGGACATTCTTTCTTTTTTGAGAAATTCCTTTAGCCATTCCAAAAAGTGGGGAGACATTAGTGTAAGCGAAAAAGAAGTCATTGCGTGTAGAGAAAATACCAAAGATCGGGAGGAATTATACACGGAAGAGGAGTTGCTGCAGTTGGAGCTTTGAATTTGTGAAAGTATTGTTATTCTAAAAAGATGTCGTATCCCCAAAAACCTTTTTTCACTTGGATAGCAATTGTATCACCTTTTTGCGCATCCAAAAAAACAAGGTCTTTGGTTTTTAGTCTTTCTATTTTTTGATCTTTGACGATGAAAAGATAATAGCCGTCTTTTTGGATTTGACCTTCTACGTTGCCGAACCTACTTTGCCCAAATACTTTTTGATCAAATAATTCTACGTTGATTGTTTTTGGTTTTTCTAAAGAAAAATAGCGATTGGAAAGTCCGCCGAGTAAGGGCATCAACAAGGTAGTAAGCACAGTACAAAAAATGTAAATTTTCAGGCGCTCCAAGCTATCGGAAATCTCCTTAGAAAAATAATAACCTAATCCGATCCCGATAATTGCTCCCAGGAGTAAAGCCCAGAGGATCAAAGATTTCACTCCGAAAGTATTGCTAAAGTGCCTAAACTCGATGACATAAAGTACGATGCCACCAAAAACCAGTAATATCGCTACGATGCCTACAACGTATTCTTTGGTAGATAATTTTTCACGATTGCCACCACCGAAGGGAAGAGGAAAGTTATTTGACATGCGTTAAGCCTTTAGTTTGAAAAGTAAAAATACTACCTTTCCAATCTTTATGATTTTCGTGCTACCTTACCTAAATCGTTTCGAACTGCAGCTTCGCTAGTCCCGAATATGCCCCATCCTCTATATTGGATAGCTCCTCGTGCGTCCCTTTTTCAATAATTCTTCCGTCGTCAATAACGTAGATACAATCTACCTCTCGGATGGTAGCGAGTCGGTGAGCAATGATGATGGAAGTTCTTCCTTCCATTAATTTGTTCAGCGCATCCTGAACCACTTTTTCGGATTCAGCATCTAGTGAGGAAGTGGCCTCATCTAGTAACAATATACTTGGATTTTTAAGAATGGCCCTCGCAATGGCGATTCTTTGGCGTTGACCCCCCGAAAGTTTAATGCCTCGCTCCCCTACTACCGTATCTAATTGTTCTGGAAAACTTTGGATAAATTCCCAGCTATTAGATTGCCTAGCAGCTTCGATGATTTCCTCATCGGAGGCATCTGGTTTTCCGTAGGAAATGTTTTCTCGAATCGTCCCCCCAAACAAAATGACCTCTTGGGGTACGATGGCAAAATTTCTTCTAAAAGCTGAAATATTATAATCGTAGATGCTTTTGCCATCTACCTTGATGTCCCCCGACTGAATATTGTAAAAGCGCAAAAGCAGTTGCATGATCGTAGATTTTCCAGATCCGCTTGGGCCTACCAAAGCCACTTTTTGCCCTGCCCGAATGCTGAAAGAAACGCCCTTCATCACTTCAATATCTTCTCGGGTTGGGTAATGAAAATGCACGTTATCGTAGATGATATTTCCTTCGAATCGGTTGATGCTCATTTCCGCTTTGGTAGCTCGTACTTTGACTTCACTATCCATAGCTAGGATTTCACGCACCCTTTCGGTAGCTCCGACGGCACCCAAAAGTTCTGTGTAAAAATTGCCAAGCCCCGCAATCGAACCTCCAATAATCGCCGTGACAAAAGTAAACATGACCAAATCTCCAGCCGTCATATCATCACTTTGGATCATCAGCGCACCTTTCCAAATGACAAAAAGAAGTGCCCCAAATAAAACGGTCACGATAAAGGTGGCGAAAAAGGCTCTACCCCCCGCAAACTTCATGGCAATTTTCACCATTCTGTCATTGGCTTTTCCGTAGCGAAGGCTTTCGAATAATTCATTACTAAAGGCCTTGACAACGCTTATGGATTGCATGGTTTCGCTCAGGATGATGTTGGTCTCCGCTAAGGACTGTTGTCTTTCCTTGGATAATCCACGAATCCAGCGTCCAAAGAAAAGTCCAAAAATGACGGCTACGGGAAACGTGAACAACATGACCGAGGCCAACTGCGGCGTATAGATCGCTAAAAAAAGCAACCCAACAATCAATAAAATAATCTGTCGGAGAAATTCAGCAATGGTGATCGAAAAGGCATTGTACAATCTTTCTACATCCGAAGTCAGGCGACTCATCAACTCCCCTACCCTGTTTTGCTCGTAGAAAACAATGGGGAGCGATACCAACTTTTCGTAAAGTGCTAGCCTGAGATCAGCAATTCCTTTTTCACTCAGTCGGGCAAATAACAATACTCTTACGTAGGACACGATTCCCTGAACTGCCAGTACTCCTACCATGACCCAAAAAATGTCATTCAAGCTCAAATCATAAAAATCCTTCCCCGCAGCGATGTCCATCATTTTCCCAATCAAAAATGGAAATAACATGAACACCATACTGCTAAGGTAAAGCAAGATGAGTCCAGCGATCAAAGACCAACGGTAGGGTCTCACAAATTCAAAAATCTTCCAGGCTTCCGATAAGGTCTCCTTATTCAGTTTCCTTTTTTTATCTTCTTCTGATACTTTGAGTTTTTCCGCCATTTAATTTTTATTTGAAATGCCAAAGGTAAGTAAAGTGCTATTTATTTTCTCCCCAAGCATCCGTTGCGATTGTATCTATTTTGTAAAAATGAAGGTAGGGAACGGTTCAATAATAAATTTAAATTTTCTACTTGTTCTTTTTCCTTTCTGCTGCGTTGAAAAGCCTTTGATGCTCTGGCATCAAGCAAGCACAGGATGCTCTGCATCGCCTACGTTTTTCGCCTTGCATAAAGAAAAAATAACTGCGCATAAAATTTAAATTTATTAATGCACCGTTCCCAGGGTGTCGAATCCGTTGATTGACCTTCTTTTTTAATCAACGTTTACCCAACCTCGGAGGTTTAGGAATGGAAAAATCAAATTAAAAAACGGCATAATATTTGGTGCATTTTTAAAACAACCTACTATCCAAGTAATCCTATCTTACCTACCTATCTCACATCATTCCTAAGAATCCACTAAACTTTTTCACATTACTTTATTTAAGGAATCATTCAAGAAAAGTCTCTATTCCAACCAACGGCAGTTCCTTGATTGCGCAGCCTATTGGTCTTTAATGCCATTGTCAGTTTATTGGCAAGACCATGGGGTGACGTTAATTGTAGGTTAGTCGTTGCGAATACCGAAACCAAAAAGGGAGAATAATAAGCGATTAAAAAGATGTGTAGGATACATACATCGGTCTGATCGCTTCCCATTAAAAGGCATTTCCAAAAGCTGGTTTATTCGGAGAAAATACGGCATTTCTTTTGAAGGTCAGAGGGTAGGAATTTTTAGAGCAACCTACTTATTTCTTCGGTTTCAAATAAACCTCATGATAGATGATAGGCATATAAATTCCAATGAAATGACTTATCATCTCCAAGGGAACGTGGCGCCATGCTTTCGTTCCCTTTTTTATTTTTCCTACTTTACTTTTAATTTTTATATAATGAGAAAATTATGGAGGAGGATTTTTTTCTACTAAAAAAGTACGCTCCGTTCTTTTCTCTATCCTCGGAAGCTAATCCTATTTTATTACAGAAAAACTAATATGTATGTTACCGGTGGTTTTATCTACAAAGAGTCGGCGGTCGGCGCTAGTGCCATTACAGGTATAGGGATTGCAAAGGTAGGAGCCTCCTGCTAGTCTAATTTGTCCAATAGCATCTTGGGTAGTCGTGATTTCCCAGACATTGCCCACGTGATTGGTTTTTTCTAAGGGTAAAATTGCGTTAGAATTTTGGTTGATAGGTCTTTGGTCTTTGGCAGTCAATTTCCAGTATTCCCGATAAGATGGAAGTCTAGTATTACTCCACGCACAGTAGGCAACGGCATCGTTGTAGCTCACTTGAGTAACTGGAAAATTAGCACTAGCCGAATCAACAGCATTGGGCAATCTCCAAGTAGCGCCTTCTTCCGTTCGGAAGCGATACACATCCTCCTGAATGATGGACCAACCAAACTTTTCGGAATCGGTAACGTATCCCGTCGCTTCAACGAACCGACTGAAGTCTGCTACGCTGACCGCTAGAAGTTGCTCGGACGCTCCGCATCGTACACCAAGCACTATAGCTGTAAAGATTAGTAGAAAAAAATAACTTGCTTGAGATATATTCGCTTGATATTGCATCTTTACTTTGTTACGTGAAAAAGAGATCCATGATAATCAAAGGTACTCAACTTTTAACCTCTAAAATAAAGATAAGTTGAATTGGCGTTTACAACATTACATTTACAAAAATACTAACAATTGTCTTAACCACTTTAAGAACTAGTTTTTTGGCAACCTGCGATAGTTTACAATTTTTTATTTCACGCCTACAAGTGTGAACTTGAAGTTAACTTTACAATAATTTACACGCTATCAAACCAATTCTCATTTTATCAATTTTTTGCGCCTACTATCTTATTGTATATTAGCACCAACCAAGGATTGAATTATGGGATTTATTTTTATCGCAACATTTACGCAATCAACTGCTGCCGCAATGCTGTTGTGGCAGTTCAGGGAGAGAAATAGAGCAGAAAGATTTCTTTGGCTTTTTTTGGCAATGTTTTCCTTGCACATGGCCATCAAATTTGCCTTTTTGGAAATTATCAAAGCAGAAATTTTATACGAATATTTTTCTACCCCTGTTTCATTGGGGTATCCCCCCATCTTATTTTTTTATGTATTGACTACCCAATCAGGAAGCCCACCTTCGCTCAAAACTCAATTTTTACATCTTCTCCCACTCTTTATTTTTAGTGTTGTTTATTTTTCACTTGGGATTCATTTCTACAAAACGCTTGATTATACCTTAATCTATGAATACAAAAGAATTACAAGAATCGCTACAATCGTTTCCAATGTGATTTATATACCTATTATCCTAAAGATCCTGCATCAAGAAAAAAAACGATTTCCACAATTTCGTGGTCTAATATTACCCATGTACGCTTGGTCGTTACTAACGATACCTTACTTGACCTTCAATGTCTTGTCGGACGGCTACAGTCATCTAATTTTATCGTTGATTAGTGGTGGTCTTTTACTTTTTTTTACAGTTAGTATTTCTGTTAATGTTTTGAAATCATCCATACTGGTGTGGAGACAAAAGGCATATCAATCAGAAAATGAAGTCCATACCTTACAGGTGAAAGTGAACGAACTAGAGCATAAAGTAAAATATTTGGGAGCAAAAGCAGCAGATACCATAGAGGACAAAACACCCAAATACGAAAAGTCGGGTCTGTCAAAAGAACATGCCGTAATGCTAGAGGCTGCCATCAAGCGATTAATGACAGTAGAAAAATTATACCTTAATCCTGACTTAGTACTGGCCGATTTGGCAACTCGCCTGAATACTCCAAAGCACCATATCACAGAGGTTTTGAATGTGCAGCTCAGAAAAAACTTTTTCTTATTTGTCAATGAATACCGTATAGAAAAAGCTAAGTATAAAATAGCTGCGGGAGAGGCTCATAATCTCTTTTTATTGGCCCATAATTGTGGGTTTAATTCCAAAACGACTTTTATAAAATATTTCAAAAAAATAGTCGGAGTGACGCCTTCGCAGTATCGCAAATCTCTTGCTCTTAATAAAACCAAATCTAAAAAATAGTTGGCATCAGATAGTTAATGATTTTTTTAAGATAACTTAACACCAGCTAATCTACTCATTATCAATCACTTACAAGTAGCCGCTCCTTAGCGCAAACCTTTCCCAGTCCATCCCACTTAGTGTGAATGTCAAAGAGCTCCCTTTTGTATTGTTTTGCATAGTAAGATTTGACAATCTATCCATCTTTCAAATAGATGGGTAAATATTCAAGATTTTAAAATTCTAACAATCAAAAAAGTTTAAATCATGGGAAATTTTATCAACAAACTACTCATTGTATGCACCATGTTTTTGATGACAAATTTCATCAACGCACAGACGATTATTGGTACTATTCAGGATGCAACTGGTGCCCTGCCGGGAGTCACCGTAGCAATAGTTGGTTCAGCAAAAGGTACGACTACCGACATCGGTGGTCAATTTAAGTTAACAGCATTAAAAGCTGGTGCTTACACCTTACAGTTTTCTTTTATTGGGTATAAAACTATTGAAAAGACAGTTTCGGTCACAGATAATGGAAAGACGGATTTAGGCGTAATCAACCTAGAGCCTGCTTCCGAAAGCCTAGCGGAAGTAGTGGTCAATGGTACTTACCTACCCTCACAAATGGCTGCTTTGAATATGCAAAAAAAGGCACCCGGCATCATGAATGTTTTGGCATCTGATGCAATCGGCAAATTGCCAGACAGAAATGCAGCAGAAGCGGTACAGCGTATTCAGGGAGTTTCTATTGAGCGGGATCACGGTGAAGGTCGCTACGTAATCGTGCGGGGCACTCCCATCAAATGGAACGCCAACCTGATCAACGGCAACCGCCTGCCAGCATCAGAAGGCACCTCTAATGATGCTGGAGGTGACCGTGCCGTACCATTAGATATTTTTCCATCCGAGATGATTCAGTTTGTTCAGCTTTCAAAAGCCATCACACCAGATATGGAGGGAGATGCTATCGGAGGCTCTGTCAACTTTATTACTCGTACCGCACCAGCCGAGCGTACCTTTAGTGTGAGTTTAGCGGGAGGTATCAACGGACAAGCACAAGCAGGTACTTATAATGGTTCTGTTCTTTATGGAGACCGTTTTTTAGGAGGCAAATTGGGACTTATTGCTTCTGCTGCGATTTGGGATCGTAGCTGGGCTACCGATAACTACGAGGTAGCCTACAATGCACAACTCGAAGGCGAACAGCAGTTCTCAATCTCTGACTTGGAGCTAAGGGATTATATTGGTCGAAGAAGTACGTTAGGTTTCAACTTAGGTGCGGAGTATAATCTTAGCGAGGATAATAAGATTTTCGTCAGAGGGATTTATTCTGATTTTCAGGATAACGAAAGCGCAAGGGAACACATTTACCAATTTCCAGTAGGTGATACGACCAACATGGGTACAGCTACTTTGAGAACGAGAAATGGTATTCAGAGGATTCAGTTGCAAGGTGGTGAACTCGGTGGAGAGCATCAGCTAAATAGCAAGTTTGCCATGAACTGGAAAGTGTCCACTTACCAAACTGAACTAACCAATGGTACTCTATCGGGACCAGAAGATTATAATGATTCTTACCAGATGGCGGTATTTAATCAAGCAGTTGAGTTCGGAGGTATTTCCGAAGATGGATATAAATTCATTGGTAGTGATCACGAAAATATTCAACCCAACGCAATTACAGCCTATGATCCTGATGCTACTATACTCGGATTGATGTATGCCTTCCAGCAGCGTAGCTTGGAGCGAGATATAGTGGGGCAGTTGGATTTTACTTATAATGCCACGGATGCTTTGATGTTAAAATTTGGCGGAAAGTATCGCAGCAAGTATCGAGAAGGTGGCGCACCCTTGACAATTTCTCTGCCCGGTGCTGCTCTAGGAATACCTGATGCACCGATCACTCCTATTAGTACCTTAACCACGGAGGCATTTCCTACTAAAGGTGGTTTCTTAACCGAACTCGGTGAAAATTATGAAAACATACTCCGCGATCATATTACCTTGGATCAGCTACACAATATGTTTTCTGCTGACTTTAAGGAAAATGCTGGAATGATTGACATTGTACAGGATGAAGAAAGTACAGCCGCAGCGGCTAGTTTTTATGATGGGAATGAAAATGTTTTGGCAGGTTACATTATGGCTGATTTTACTATAAGCGAGCAACTAAAACTGATCGGTGGTGTACGACACGAGATGACCATGCTAGAATATAATGGTAATCAAGTGGATAGCTTTGGCATTAGTAATGTATCCAACAATAATACTACACACGCATTTTTGCCCATGTTTCACATCAAGTATTCTCCAAATGATAATGCAAATATTCGACTAGCTTACACCCGAACTTTCGCTCGTCCTGATTTTGGTAGCCTTAATCCAGGCACAACAGTAGATGAAATCAACCGCATAATCGTCAGAGGCAATCCATTGTTAGAATCTACCTTTGCTAATAATTTTGATTTGATGGCAGAATATTATTTTGACAATGTCGGGGTAGTATCGGGAGGTGTTTTCTACAAGCAGATTACCAATGACATTTTCAATAGTACTAACCTAGAAAATATTGACGGGTTACTGTACTCCGTCGTTGAGCCACGTAATTTAGAGCAAGGCTATCTAGCGGGTTTTGAGGTAGGTATCTCGAAGCGTCTGGACTTTTTACCTGGCGCTTGGAGTGGTCTGGGGATTGATGCGAATTACACTTACACCGACTCGGAGGTAGATGTCCCTAATTTTAATGTTACTGGAGACGGAGCAATAGAAAAAACGACTACTGCTCAAAAATTGCCAAGTCAAGCAGATCATATTTTTAATGCTTCCATTTTTTACGAAAAATATGGTTTACTAGCTCGCTTGGCGGCAAATTATAAAGGAAGTTACATTGTGAGTTTCTCCGATTTTGGTCCAGAACACAATCGTTACTACGGTAGCAACCTGACATTGGACTTCTCTGCTGCCTACAAAATATCCAATAAAGTTAGAATCTTCGCAGAGGTTAATAATTTAACTAATGCCCCACTTTACTATTACCACGGAGAGGTCGAACGTCCCGAGCAAGTAGAGTTTTACTCTATTCGTGGTCAGATAGGTATTCGGTATGCCTTTTTTGAATAGCAATTAAATTATAAAAATCAAAGATCCCTATCTGGTTGGTATGTTGACCAGATAGGGTTTAAATAAAGTAAAAAAATTATGAAAAAAATATGCTCGGTACTGATAGTAACAATATTATTGCTGACCTGTAAGCAAAATCAGATCGAAACAACTGATGCTCAGGAAAGTAACTATCAAATAGATAGCTTGGCGCTCGTCATGAATATTGATACTCTACTCCTAGAAAAACGCCGACACCTACAACTGGACGGTTCCGCCAATTTTAGGGATTTAGGTGGCATCCAAACCAAAAGTGACCAAACCATACGGTGGAATAAAATCTTTCGTGCAGATAAACTTTCTGAGTTGACTACCAGCGATTTTAAAAAAATCAACGAAAAAGGTATCAAAACAGTTATTGACTTTCGGACTCAAGGAGAGGTCGAAAAAGAGCCTGATACCTTACCTACCAATATTGCTTACCTGCATTTCCCAGTAGGTGAAGATAAGTGGTCAAAAGGTGATTTTATGAAAGAGATGAAGAAGATGACTGCCGACACGATGGAGGCCTTTATGGTAAAATTATACACAGAGATTCCGCTAAAATGGAGTAATCAATACAAAAGATATTTTGAAACATTAATGGATAGTACCCATGTGCCGTTGGTGTTTCATTGTACGGCGGGAAAAGATCGAACAGGTATTGGGTCAGCTCTATTGCTTTATGTACTTGGTGTGGATATGCAGACTATCAAGAAAGAGTACGAATTATCTAACTACTATCGGCATGAAGTTAATAATCAATTGGTAAAGACGTTTCAACAATACGGACTCTCCGAAGAAGTAATGCGTCCGTTGGTAGGAGTGAAGGGTAGCTATCTGGAAACTATTTTTGAAACTATAACGGCTCAGTATGGTAGTCTTGATTACTATTTAGAGCATCAATTAGGTGTCAATGCAGCGGCTAAAACTACCTTGAGGACTTTATATTTAGAATGAGACATGACACTTGTAGCTCCACAAATTAAAAAATTAATAATCAGTATTTTTCCATTTGGAAATGTGTCGTCCCGCTGGGACTCGGATGTAAGTGAACTCAACATCTTCGATACTACCCATGTTTCGTCCCGCTGGGACTTTCCAAGTAAAAAAGCACCAGAGGTGCGGCACACGGGTAGTAAAATTGAAGTCCCTTATAATGTGTCGTCCCTCTGGGCTATCGTTTGTACACAAGTAGTATTAACATAATTAAAATATGTAAAGTGCTGATTTTGAAGTTTAAAGGTGCCAGATTTCTGAACTATGGGTGCAATTGGATTTTGTCCCCCTAATTTTTGCTGACATTTTTAATGAATAAGTCCCATCTACCTGCTAAAAAAATACACCTCAAAGAGATTAAAGATTCAAGATTTTCACTTAGCCAAAAAGAACTGGCACTTTTAAAGCGTAAATTAATGATTCGGCGAATAGCGGATTCCATTATACCACTACCACATAGCCATTTATTCCGCTTGAATTTATAATACTGCATCCTGTCCGTATGTTTTATAAAATAATTCAGAGCTGTTTTTAAGGTTTCATCCATCTGTTGTTCTGCTTGCAATAATTGTTGTTTTACTCTTTTTTCTATCGAATAAATTGCTCCATCCCAAAGAAAATTTTTAAACTTCTTTTTTAATTCCTCTTTAGTATGCTGTTGACACGGCAACAATTCCACTAATTCATGTAAAAATTCATGTAAATGCTCTAAGGCATGATAATAATCTAAGGTATAAGTTACTTTTTTAGTACTGACTCCTAGACTGATAAAAACTTGTCGCATTCTTCGCCAAAAACAAGCTGCTCCATCCGCAATAAATTGAATCGCTTTAGCTTTTTGGATTTGCAGCGCTTTTAAGGCATCTTTTAATCTTTCTATTGCAACTTCAATATTACCCATTGTTGCTCCATAAAATGGTAAACTAAATTTTTTCTCAGGTTGACCTTGCTCATTCAATATCTGAATGACAAACACCTTGGGTTCTTTCCACGGGGTGTCAAATGTAGCATTCCCTTTTGAATTTACACTACCCGTATATGCCCTAGTTCTGCTTCTACCTCCATCTATTGAGATAACAACCCGCTTATTTTCAAGACTTTCTCCTTGCTCTAGCAAAACTGCTGCACCTAATTGAACTGCTTTGTCTCCTAGAGCTATGGATAAATCCCTCATTCGATTGTACTGTCCTTTTATGCCAAAATGAGCTAAAATCTGCTGAGCCACATCGAATGAAGGGCATAATATACTCACTAAACTTGCCCTACTGTAATACAAGGGGCTTGCCTTTTTTATACACCCCCAGTATAGCAAACTCATATGACAATTTCCCTTATAACATAGGTTCCGACCTTTTGTCGCGTACCAACTTTCTATCTCGATATAATCTCCTGTACCTATTTGTATGCGAATTTTTCGTCGCTTTAATTTGCCTAAACTTAGGCTACATCTTAGCTTACCTATTGCTTTGCGAAATTCTTTACTCGTGCCTAATTGCTCCAATAAATCTTGTAGAAGTGCTCTATTTAATGACTGCAATTCTTCTTGAATTAACAATTCTAAGTTCAATAAATCTCCACCAAGTATTAATTCTTTGCCTTTGTTCTCTAGCTTTCTTATTAGACCTTTTACTTTTTCTAGTATATTTGTCATAGCAGCAGGTTTTTTAGTTATCTAATTAGCCTTTCAAAACTAATCAATTTTGCTGCTTTTTGTTTTTATCTTCTCTTCGAAGGGGGGACAAAATCCAATTACGCCCCAAGAAAAAACGGACTGTTAATCCGTAGGTCCTAGGTTCAAGTCCTAGAAGAGGCGCAATGTTTATAAGGGTTTCGAGAGAAACCCTTTTTTTGTTTCCCCAAATCGGCAATTAGTCGGCATACAAGTCGCTTTTCGACTTACTACAATACTAATCAAAAACTTGTCAACTTTCCTAGTGTTTTCAAGGGTTTTCTCAAAAACTCCTTACCTCATTTTTTCTTTCCATATCCAAAATTTTGTATCTTTAGTCAGAGAGGTAAGCCAACAAATTTTTACCATCTAACCATTACTACAAATGGCTAATACTTCTAAAGTTGCTTGAAAAAAGAAATACTATTATCGTAAAAAGAGAATACTTTCTTTCGGTGAGATTTTGATATTGTCTCTTGCTGGTATTCAGTTGTTGAACTATTTGGGTTCGGTGATTCAAAATGGAATTCACTCGTTCTTCGACGAGCCAGCAACTTATGTTAGCGAGTTACACTATGGAAACGAACCGTTCGAATTATAACTTTATACCTTTTAGTTTTCCTTTTATACATACCTAGAAATACTGACCAATTTACGTGATTGTTGAAGTGAATCTTTTCTTTCTTACCTCTCGTTTTCTATTGACTCTAAGTCATTTTCCAATCAATTCTCTTACCAATCTTATATACAATCTTGAATACAACTGAGGTTGTAAAAGAAAGCATTGATAATCAATACTTTAAGGTGGG
>JBCCJE010000058.1:0-12492 GCA_039027925.1 Bacteroidota bacterium | reverse complement strand
AGTTAGACAATTTTCTGCAAAATATGATTTACTTTTGAAAGCGGAAAAGAGCCTTTGTTAATTTTCATTTTTTTGAAACTCGCAATATGAATATTCAGCAGCGTACTGATTTTATCAAATCCAAAGCCTACGAGATGGGCTTTGAATTTGTAGGTATTGCTAAAGCCGAAAAGATGGACGAAGAAGCCAAACGACTGGAGCAATGGTTGAATCAGGGATTTCACGGGAAGATGCAATACATGGAGAACCACTTCGAAAAAAGAATAGACCCCACCAAACTGGTAGAAGGTTCCAAATCCGTAGTTACATTGTTATACAATTATTTTCCGGAGGAAAAACAAGAAGATGCCGACGCGCCTAAAATTGCGAAATACGCCTACGGCAAAGATTATCATTTTGTGATCAAAGACAAATTGAGAGATCTGCTAGCAATTATCAACGAAGCAATTGGCGAAGTAGGTGGTCGCTGTTTTGTGGATTCAGCGCCCGTGCTGGAGCGAGATTGGGCGAAGCGGAGTGGTCTGGGATGGATAGGCAAGAATACTCTTTTGATCCACCCCAAGCGAGGTTCTTTCTTTTTTTTAGCGGAACTCATCATTGATCTGGAACTCGAACCCGATGCGCCCATCAAGGACTACTGCGGACGATGTACCCGATGTATTGATGCTTGCCCGACGGGAGCGATCTCTCCCAACGGATACGTGATGGATGGAAGCAAATGTATTTCCTACCTAACCATAGAGCTGAGGGAAGCTATTCCTAATGACTTTAAAGACAAGATGCAAGGTTGGATGTTTGGATGTGATATTTGTCAGGATGTGTGTCCCTGGAATCGGTTCGCCAAAAAACACTCAGAGCCCGCCTTCGAGCCACATCCCGATTTGTTGGAAATGAAAAAAGAAGATTGGGAAGAAATTACCGAAGAAGTTTTTAGAAAAGTATTTAAGAAATCAGCCGTGAAGCGGACTAAGTTTTCGGGATTGAAGCGAAATATCAATTTCTTACTTCACTAAATGTTTTTTGGGAAAATTATACTAGGTAAACGCAAAACAAAAAAAGCCCTTCCAAATTTTTTTAAAAATCTGGAAGGGCTTTTTTTAAAACCAAATCTTAACTTAAATCGAAACTGCCTTGAAGTTAGGGAGTACGTTGATCTCCAACCAAAAGTTAGTAATCGCTCGGATGATTTTACTGAACTCCGCAACATCCTCTGGCTTTTTGATACACGCATTAGCTCCTAGTTCGTAAGCGCGAATGATTTTATCATAGTCGTCAGAAGACGTGAAAACCACGATAGGAATTTTTTTCAAGAAATCATCTTTGTAAAATTTCTCGAGAATATCCATTCCATTTACCTTAGGAAGATTGAGATCTAACAGGACTAACCCCAAATTTTCTATATCAGAATTTTCAAAAAAGTTAAGCAACTCTTGTCCGTCCTTCACAATCGTAATTTCTGCGTGAAGATTAATCTCTTGAAATCCATCTTTGATTAATTCTAAATCTGCTAGATTATCTTCTGCTATTAAAATTTGTTTAACTCCTTTCATGAGTAATTTATATTTAATGGTATGAGAGTAATTTTATGCTAGGTCAGGCTTGTTAGGCTAATCATTTATCCAAAAAAAAATGATTGGATACGCTAAGGATGGGGCGATAATGGAGGGAAAACCAAAGCTGAACTAATGGCATTTATCATTAATGCAAAGGTTATTCCAAGTTATTCCTTGGTTTCGCCGATGTTGGAATCTTTGACGACGTAGAGAGGACGATTTCTGATATTGTGATTCATGCGGCTTAGGTATTCGCCAATGATCCCAATGGCAATCATCTGTATCCCACCAATGAACAAAATAGCAATCATCAGCGAAGTCCAACCAGGTACAGAATCCTCCCAAACAAACTTGGAAATAAGTGCGTAAATCGCTACGAGGAAAGCGATCAATGAAACCAGAAAACCAAAGTAGCTCACCACCTTCAGCGGCACATCGGAGAACCCCGTAATGCCATCCAAAGCTAAGCGAAGCATTTTGCGAAAGGTGTATCCCGTTTCGCCCGCCTGCCGCTCTGCCCTATCGTACTCTACGAAAGTTTGACGGAATCCTACCCAAGAGATTTGCCCTCTGAGGTATTTATTTTTTTCGGGCATTTCCCGAAGCACGTGGACAATTTTTTTATCCATCATTCTAAAATCTCCAGTATCCAAGGGGATCGAAATGGAGGTCATCTTCGCAAGGATTCGATAGAAAACTTTGGCAGTCCACAATTTGAACCAGCCTTCGCCCTTACGATTTTTTCTTTTGGCATAAATGACGTCGAATCCTTCGTTGCGCTTTTTCCACATGGTGGCGATGAGTTCAGGAGGATCCTGTAGATCAGCATCAATGATGACCACGGCATCTCCTACCGTCTTATCTATGCCCGCCGTGACGGCGATCTGGTGTCCAAAATTTCTACTGAGGTCAATGTATTTTACCGATGGATGTGCTTTGGACAATACTTTTATCAAACCAATGGAGGCATCATGGCTTCCGTCGTTGATGAAAATCAACTCATAGGAAACGCCCAAATTTTGCAAGACGCCCGATAGACGATCGTACAGAATTTGGATATTTTTTTCCTCATTAAAAACAGGGATGATAACTGAGATGTCCATGTTCGGCATTGTTGGATACGGCGGCTACGTTTTTACTCTTTGGATATTCGCCCCAATGGCGTTCAGTCTTTTATCAATGTCTTCGTATCCCCGATCAATTTGGTGAATATTGTGGATCGTACTTTTTCCCTTGGCAGAAAGTGCCGCAATCAGAAGCGAAACACCCGCTCGAATATCCGGTGAGGTCATCTCGATGCCCCGCAGTTGAGACTTTCTATTCAGCCCAATGACCGTAGCTCGGTGAGGATCACACAGAATAATCTGTGCGCCCATGTCAATTAGTTTATCCACAAAGAAAAGGCGACTCTCAAACATCTTTTGATGGATCAAAACACTTCCGTTAGCTTGGGTAGCCATCACTAAAATAATAGAAATCAAATCGGGGGTAAAACCCGGCCAAGGAGAATCATAAATCGTCAGGATAGAGCCATCTATGAAATTTTGAATTTTGTAAGACTTTTGTTTTGGGATAAATATATCATCTCCTTTGATTTTCATTTTGACTCCCATCTTCCTGAAAACTGCCAAAGTGTTGCCCAATTGATGTACCCGAGCATCCTTGATGGTGATCTCCGATTGGGTCATGGCTGCTAATCCGATAAAGCTACCAATCTCAATCATATCTGGTAATACCCGATGCTCAGTGCCGCCCAATTTCTCCACGCCCTCGATGGTGAGCAAGTTAGAACCGATACCCGAAATCTTAGCGCCCATTCCGTTGAGCATCCGACAAAGCTGCTGGACGTAGGGTTCGCAGGCCGCATTATAAATTGTCGTAGTGCCTTTGGCTAGAGTTGCTGCCATGACCACATTGGCCGTACCCGTCACAGATATTTCGTCCATCAGGAGGTAAGTGCCTTTTAATTTTTTGGCTGCTAGGAAAAATTTTTCTCCCTCGTACCGAAACTTTGCTCCGAGTTTTTGAAAACCAATCAAATGGGTATCTAGTCTTCTCCGACCGATTTTATCTCCACCGGGTTTGGGTAAACTAGCTTTGCCAAACCTCGCAAGCAAAGGCCCAATCAACATGACTGACCCTCTGATGCGCTTGGCATTTTTTTGAAATGCTTCGGAGTGATAAAAGTCCAAATCAATGTCGTCCGCTTGGAAAGTATAAGTGTTGGCTCGGATTTTACGAACTTTTACGCCTAGCCCTTTCAGCAAATCTAGCGACCGCTGAACATCCAAAATATTCGGAATATTACTGATCGTAATTTTTTCCTTGGTCAACAACACGGCACAAAGTACCTGTAGGGCTTCATTTTTTGCTCCCTGCGGAGTGAGTGTTCCTTTGAGCGATTGACCTCCGATGACTTCGAATGATTGCTGCATATTCATCATATCTTTTTTCCAACAATGATAAGGGAGAAAAGGCTAGACTACCATCACCCATCTATTTTTCGCTGGCAAAAGTATAGTATTCGAGGGAGATGACGAAGGATTTCGAATTAATACTTAGAGCGTTCGTAGCAAAAAAAAGAGTAGCCACAAAGCTGCTAAGCCACAAAGTTTTTTTCAAAAAAAAGTCTTGGCGACTTTGTGCCTTGCTGGCGAAAAAAAGGGATAGCCACGAAGTCACGAAGACTCTAAGTTTTTTATGTCCTTTACACATTCTTCACTAACATACAGTTTCGAAAAAATATTTGTGACTTTGTGCCTTCGTGGAAAAAAAGGATAGCCACGAAGTCACGAAGACTCTAAGTTTTTTATGTTCTTTACACACTCGCTAACATACAGTTTCGAAAAAATATTTGTGACTTTGTGCCTTCGTGGCATTTAAAAAAAATCTTTGTGCCTTTGCGACTTGGTGGCAAAACAAAATCGTGTCTTCATAAAAAATATCACTAGCTCCTCCCATACCTAACGCACGATAGTGAGCTTACCAGTTTTTAACAATACATCTCCATTTTTTATTTGAAAAAAGTAAATACCCGCCGGCTGTTTGTTGGCATCAAAAAGAAAAGTATCCGCTACGAAGATGCCCTCGGCTACCCTTTTTCCAGCTAAATTAAAAATTTGTAGATGTTTTGTTAAGTTTTTCGAGTCTTCAATTTTAAAGTTCACAAGGTGACTGGATGGATTAGGAAAAATATTTATAACAATATTTTCACGTACCTCTTCCGATGTGGTGATAACACCTCCAATTTTCTCCAGCAACATGCCTTCCGAACTTACTCCCACCACAATGAATCCTCCGTCGGTGGTGTTTTGGATGGCAGCGAGGGTCTTATTTGCGGATGCAAAATTTTGTGCCCATTCTATCTCTCCTACCCCGTCTAGCTTGGCAATGTATCCATCAAAATTACCAAAAGACCAGAAAGAAAACATAGAGCCAACTACGCCGTAGCCACCATCGGACGTGAGTGCGATGTCATTGATTTTATCCATAAGACTATCTCCAAACATTTTTGTCCACGCTTCGTCACCGAGGGCATCAGTTTTAAAAATCAGAGGAACTGAATTAGCAATGCCTACGGAAGTGCCGCCCACGATATAGCCTTGATCTAAGGTCTGTTTGATCGTGAACCCTTCGTCATTAGTTGAAAAATTATAGCCCTTGTTCCATTGAAAATCTCCGTCCGCATGCAACTTGAAGAGGTGGAGTACATCATCTATTTTTCCAACTAGGATGTAACCATCGTCTGCGGTGGCATCTACCCCATTGGCAATGGTAGCCCCCGAAAATGCTTGAAATTTTTCCCATAATAAATCTCCGTTTGGATTCATTTTAGCGCAATACAGTTGAGCAGGCTCGGTAGGAGAGATACTTGCCCAACCCACCAAAAGCACATCTCCATTGGAATCCACCACACCGTCGTGAACAAATCTGCTCGTGTCGCTAGGGTATTGTTTTTGCCAAAGTATCTCTCCTTCTGAGGTATGTTGGGATAAAAAAGGAGCGCCGTTCAGGTTTCCTCCGATGAGGATATTACCATCCGATTGTTCCCATAAGAGTTTTACTTCTTGGAGGATAATATTTCCAACCTCGTAGATCGTATCCCATTCTATATTTCCAAGTGCATCCGTTTTGGCGAGCCGTAAATTATGTCGGATAGCACCCGTAGGAAAATCAATTTCGCCCGCAACGATGTACCCACCATCGGCAGCGGGTGTCACTTCAAATCCAATAGCCATTCCTCCGCCAGCGAAAACACTATCGGTCGGAAAGGTAGTCGCCCATTCTTGAGCAAATAATTGAGTGGAGAGCAAAAGGTAAGTGATGATATTCAATAGGTATTTGTTCTGCATAATTTTCATTTTGATTTGTAACTACTTAGCCACACGCTTTGAGAACTCCGTGAGATGGGAAAGTGGGAATGCAGGCGTTCTTAAAGCCAAATCATGGAGCTTTCGTTGGCTTTAAGAACTTTTGCTTTACTTATTTGCTATCCCGCGAAGTTCTCAAAGCATGGGGCTAGGTAATTACTTTTATTTTAAAAAATGGATCGTCAGAAGGTTTACTTCAATTGGAAAGACATCCCACATCGCTGTTAACGTTGGGTCGCCTTGCGGGCATAATTCTTGGAATATCTTAAACATTCTTTTAATCCGAGTACCAACTGTTTCCCCCTCCAGCTTACTGAAAAATAAATACTACTATGAGATCATCTTACGGCGTATTGGATGCGGAAATCATTTTTGCTCAAAAAAGAACAACGTACCAAAAAGCCTCCCTTTTCAAGCGATTCCTCAATTGGTCAATTGACAGCATGACGATTTTAAATCTTTCCATTTTTGTAGAAATTTCAATGGGTATTTTCTTCGTGTTGATGGGAAAACAAGCGTGGGTAGATTTGCTGAGTATGGATGCCATTAACTTTATTTTAGGATGGATATTGATTTTTCCTTATTACTTTTTTTGCGAATATTATTTAGGTGGAAAAACCTTGGGTAAATTTTCCACTAAAACTAAAGTCCGAACGATCTCCGGCGAAGCAATTTTAGCGAAAGATATATTTTATCGCTCGGCACTCCGATTGATTCCATTCGAACCCCTTTCGATTTTTTTTGGGAAAAAATGTGGATGGCACGATAGGTATTCCAGGACGATGGTTGTGGAAGATCTTTAGTTGGTCAAAGTTTTACTTTAGTGTCGTGCGTATTTTGATTTTATCAAGTCGTTAGACATACTCTCAGAGCATCTCTTTCGGCAAACTAGATATGCCAAATCTTAAAGCTCAGCAAATTAAGAATTAATGTTTTCCCAACCACGAAATGGTTAAAAATGCTATGAGGGATTTGCTATTCTTCAGTTACCGCTTCGGCATCGGTTGGATCGCCAAATTTTGTTTGTCGTAGGAGGTGCTCAATCTGCTCCATAAACTTACGCTTAGTCGTACTAGGGGCATGTACGAATCCTTCTACGTAGAGCAGTTGGTTAGAGTCTTTGTTGTGAATTAAATAACTCATAAATGGCCCGCCCATAAAATCATTGACCAAATCCCAGATGCCTCTAGCTTCCACGGCGTAATTTCCGTTCAAGTCCATTGTGTTCAGAAATATAGGAAGGTACTCATCGTTGGTACGCATGTACGCACCTTTGATTTCGGTAGTGACGTGTTTTTTGCCCAACTTATCCCGTATCGCTTTGATGCCTTCTTTAGTGAATTGGTCTTGGCTGGTGTAGGGAACCTGATGAATAAAAATATTGCTACTCAGTTCTCCCGTTTCTTTTCTTAGCCACATGGTGTTGGGTTCGTCAACGGCGACAAAATACTCCTGCGGTATTTTCATCTCGGCGTCAAACTTCTCTTTGATGACTTTTTCTATACCGAAATTTCTTCCTTTGATATAGACCATTTTACCTATTTGTGGTTGGTCAAAATCGTGGACACGCTTCGCAATCATAGGATAGCTTTTCTTAATATTTTCGGCGAGTTGATCCTGTGAGTCGCCAAAGATAAAAGCGAGCAGTTGCCCCCGTGCCCATTTGTTGTTTCCGATGACGGTATGAAAGTTGGGGTTTTCTTTTGCTCGTTGCAGTTTTTCTTCTCCGATGTCTTTTTTAATCATTTTGCTCACTGGAGATTGTTCGTCAGACAAATTTCCTATAATCACGTAAGTTCTCAACTCTCGGTATATGGGGTCGTTGTACAATTTTTCTGGCGTCATGTGTCGCAAATCAAAAACGGGTTCGGGCTGCGGCAATATTAAGTAAGCAGATTCGAAATAGTACCGAAAGGTATCTCCCGCCGTGCCTTCCCATACATTTTCGTCCGCAATGACGACGATCTCACTTGTCTTGCCCATCGCCCCCGACAGGGCGGGGGTATAGCTCGCAGACGAATCACTTGCGCAGGAATATAACATGATACTTCCAAGAAAAACAAAAAATAGAAATTGAAAGAGGTATGATAAATTTGATACTGAATTTTTTATGTAGTTCATTTCGACGACTTTTTTCAAATAAGTAATTGGGTGCTGGCTTCGCATAACTTTAGAACTTTTTTGTGATCTTAAAATTTATTTATAAACAAGATGCCCAGCAAAAAGATTTTGGCGTTTATTCGTCTAACTTCTCTCTGAAAACTTTTTCACTTACCGCCTTCAGTTGGTTCAAGCTGTAGTTGAATTGATCTTCACTTTTTTCTTTTGGTTTGAAAAATATGTATTCGAATTTATCCTTGGGGGTCAGCGGCACCGAAAGCTGCAACCGAATGGTAGCCAATGTTCCATCTTTAGCATCTTTAAATAGGTATTCGGCAAAACTACTCTTGCCCGAATCTTTGTACTTGAAGTGTGCGCTGATTTTTTCGTAAGGTAAGCTCTCTACAATGTCTAATTTTCCGTCCCCCAACTGCTGGCTTTTCCACTTCATGGAGGCATCTTGCCCCGATGTCCAATTGCCAAAATCAACTTTCCACTCGGTATCCAAATTGGCGAAGTAAGACCAATGCTTCCAACTACTCAAATCATTGACTTGCTCGAAGACGATCTCCTGCGGGGCGTTGATATGAATAGATTTTTCGACTGTATATTTTTCGGGTAGAAAAAAAGAAATCACTACCATCGTAGCCAAAAAAGCAATAGCTCCAAAGAAAAGATTTTGAATAACTCTCATTTTCGTAAGGATTTTGATGGCGTCAAAGATAGGAATATTTTTAGAGGAGGGAGGAGGGGGAGTGATGAGTGATGAGTGATGAGTGATGAGTGATGAGTGATGAGTGATGAGTGATGAGTGATGAGACAAAATAAAAAATCAGCCGTTCATTACCCCTGAACGACTGATTACAATAAATTTAATTTTCCCTCTTCTGGGAAAACCAATTCTGACAACAGCATCTTTGACCCCAACCCCTTGAAGGCAAGGGTGATTAGTTCTGATTCACAGGTTTTTTGTGCTTCTCTTTTGCAGAAAATTTACGAGTTTGCAGGACACCTTTCTCCGTCAGGGATTGGGAATCATCTCATAACCGCTACTGGCATTCTCGAATCGTACTCTCCCGTCAAGGTAGGGGACTGAGCATTGCCGGTATAGTTTCTTACTTTTTTATACACAAAATCATATAACTCCTGAATCGTGATAATTTTATTTCGGTTTTTGTCTGCCTCTCCTTTGAGTCCTCGAATCAGGTAATGGCTAAAAATACCTTGGCGCAATCCCTTGTCCTCTAGTGAATATTCTTCGCCCTTGGATGACATCAAGAGTGCTGTTCCCCCTGCGGATCTATCGAACGCAGTGTAGTATTTTTTCAAAGTATTTTCCAACATAGAGTTGGGGGCTTTCATTGCCATCAGCGTACCCGAGTGGCAAGCATCGGCCAAGCACAATTTGTGTTTTGCCTTAGATTCTTTAAAAATTTGCTTCACATCTTCGTGCGCAACTTTGTTGTTGTACCCATCAAAATCTACGGGCAAAAATGAACCTGGCAAACCGTGTCCCGAAAAATACATAATCACTACGTCATTTTCATCTGCTCGGAGAAAAACATTTCTCATCGTTCTTAAAATATTCGAACGAGTAGCATCTTCATCTATCAATACCCGCACCTGATTATCGGGCAATGCCCCTCCTTCGGGACTTTTCAAAAATGCGTAAGTGTGGTAAGCATCATCATCGGTATATTTTAGTACCGGCATATGCTTATACCTCGCTACTCCCACTACAACTGCCCAAATCTTTACGTCGGCACTGTGTTCCACTTCCACGTACTCGCTCCCAACTTCGGGATCGCCATTTTCTAATTCTCTCACTACTTGCCCATAATTCCAAACAGCACCCAAAACTCGACCGTGCTTGTAGTACATAATGCCTTCGCCGTGGGGCGCATGATTTTTCCAACCGCCCACGTATTTATCTCCATTGGAATAAAAACAAGTACCTTCTCCCGAAGGATAACCATTCTTGAATGTACCAATGTAGCGACTCCCATCGGAGTACGTAAATTTTCCTTTACCTCTGTTACAATCTACTTTATTACAATTGCGGAGAGATTTATTATCCGCCGTGTGATTATTGTTAGAAATATGATTGCTACCTGTACTTGAAGTAGTATTGTCAGGCGTTGAAGCATTATTTTGAGCAACCGAGGAGGAGGGCTGATGATCTCTTTCATCCAAAAAAGTATCATTGGCCCAAACGCCTACTTCTGTTTTTCCATTGGCAGTAGTGAATGTACCGTGACCATCTCTTTGGTTATTTTTCCATGCCCCTACGTACTTTGATTTATCTGCGTAGATCATCGTACCTTCACCGTGGAGGTTGCCGTTGCGAAAATCTCCGTTGTAAATTTTTCCATCCGTAAAGAAAAATTGACCTTTGCCCGTGGCCTGATCGTCTATCCAATTGCCGTTGTATTTGCTTCCGTTCGCATACTCCATCGTACCTTTTCCATTCATTTTTCCCATCTTAAAATTACCGCGAAAAGTATCTCCGTTAGAAAAAACCATTTTACCTTTTCCTTCTCGGTATTGATTTTTCCATTGCCCAAAGTACTTGTTACCATTGCTGAAATACAAGGCACCGTCACCGTTCATTTTTCCATTTTTAAATGTACCAATATATTTAGCTCCGCTAGCGTACACGAAGGTACCCGAGCCATTGATACAATTTCCTTTAATACATTGTGCTGTTGAGAATTGGAGAAATGCGACAGAGGTCATCGCTACAATACAAATTAATCGTCTCATGCTTTTGGATTTTTATATCCGCTAAATATAGATTGTAACGGATGGATTAGGTTGAAACAAAATTAAAAATAAGTATTGTAAAAGATTTCCTTATTGTTGATGTCTTTGATTATTGGAAAGTTACGCCTTTATAATTTTGAAGTGTTTTCCCTCTAGAGAAAAATCTTTGAAAGGAGTTATTTAAACTTATTTCCGTATCGAATATTGTTCATTTTTTTTCATTTTAAAAAAATATTAAGGGAAAACATTTGTTTATCTTTACTTTTGTGTAAAATTTAGCAAAACTGAATTTAACCGAAAGATGGCGAATGATCATCACGCTATTTGAAGATACTTTTGGAGTGTTGTAAAAAAAATGAAACTCAACTTGCTGGTTTCGAATAGCAACACTTCTACTAGGTCATCAGGTAGATTTTATTTTTTTAGTAACCTAAATCAAATTAAAAATGTTGAAAAATATTTTAGCAGTCCTAGCTACCATACTTTTATTGACGGCTTGTAACTCACAACAAAAACCTGCGGCGGACAACACCGCTGACGAAAAAGTAACCACTACTAGCAACCAACTGTTTGGTGAAAAAATAGATGCAGACGGCGCACTTACCTTTAATGAACTCCTCACAAAAATGGATCAGTCCAACTCTATGCAAACCAAAGTAAGAGGTACCGTAGAGAGTGTATGCAAAAAGAAAGGATGCTGGGTGAATATTGTATCCGAAGATGGAAGAGAGATGTTCGTTAAGTTTAAAGATTATGGTTTCTTTTTACCGCTAGACTGTGAAGGCAGGGAAGTCATCATGGAAGGGGAAGCCTTCAAGGAAGTGACCCCCGTAGAAGACCTCAGACACCTCGCAGAAGACGGTGGTGCTTCCAAAGAGGAAATAGAAAAGATCACAGAACCCAAGGAAGAATTAAAATTTATGGCTTCTGGAGTAATTTTATTAGCTGATAATAAGCAATAGATAAATTAATTCCGTAATATCGTATGCGCACCGTGTGATGTTACGGAATTTTTCTTTTTTATCTGAACGTAACAAAAATGCCAAATGGAAAAATCAACGAATCTGTTCACTATCATTTGGGGATCAAAAGATTTTAAAATTATCCTTCGAACAGACGTCCTCCTAGGTTGATTTTAGGGAATAGGCGTATAATATCAAATATGCGATTTCGTTGATTAATAATGATTTATTTTCAAGAATCTATGAAGTACAGAGCCGCCAAAACATTTATCTTACAAAAGATGGCTAGGGAGTTGACCAACAAACTCACCTACCACGGATTACATCATACCCTCGATGTCTTGAAAATAACGAGCGAGCTTTGTAAAGCTGAAAACATTTCTCGAAAAAATACCACCTTACTCAAGACTGCCGCTTTGTTTCACGATTCAGGATTTACGGAGACTTATACTAACCACGAGGAGAAGGGCTGTGAAATCGCCAAAAGACACTTACCTGAATTTGGCTACGAAGAGGAAGACATCAATAAAATATGTGGGATGATTATGGCCACTAAGATTCCACAAAATCCGCAAAACCACCTAGAGCAAATCATCTGTGATGCTGACTTGGATTATCTTGGTAGGGATGATTTTTACAGTATCGGAAGTACGTTGTTTGAAGAGTTCAAGGTGTATAATGTCGTCAATGACGAAAGATCTTGGAATCGGCTTCAGGTAGGTTTTATTGGGAATCACAACTACT